>NZ_JAAGOG010000038.1:0-48450 GCF_010747425.1 Nostoc sp. UIC 10630 | reverse complement strand
GAGTTGGGGGATAGTTTGCAGGGGGCGGGTTGAGGGCTTCGATTACTTGACGAACTGATTGATAGCGATCGCTTGGTCTGGCAGATAGCATTTTATCTAATACCTGTGCCAAAATCGGACTCACGTTTACTTCGCGTCGCCACTGCCAGGTAAGATTGTAGGTATCAATTAATTCTTGTGGCTGTTTCCCTGTCAGTAAAACCAACATTGTTGCAGCCAAAGCATATAAGTCGCTGTGGGGAGATACTAACCCAGTTTGCATCTGTTCTGGGGGTGCAAATCCAACCTTACCTAATAGGGTTGGTGATGGGGAAGATGCAACCATACCGGGTTGGTAATATTCGGAAGCTACGGTTGCTACTACTTGTTTGACACCGCCAAAATCAATTAAAACTGGCAGTTTGTCAACAGTACGAAGCATTAAGTTATCTGGAGAAATATCTCGATGAATTACTCCCAGTGAGTGGATGTATTCCAACACTGGCAAAATTTGCTGCAACAATTGGCGTACTTCTGCCTCTGTAAAGCGCAAACCCTGCTGTAACCGCGCATTTAACAAAGAATTGTAAGTTTCCCCTTCTACATAATCTTGTACCAAAAACAGATATTCTTTGCCCCCTAAGTTTAGCCGCAGCAGTTCCCGGAAGCGGGGAATTTGCGGATGTTGCAGTTTATAGAGAACACTCGCTTCTCTCTCAAACAGTTCTTCTGCTTTTTGAACAACGTAAGCGGTTTGAACTTGGGGGGAAAATTCTTTTAAAACACAAAGTTCGCGGAAACGGTTGACATCTTCGGCTAAATAAGTCCGTCCAAAGCCACCTTGGCCAATTTGACGCACAATTACATAGCGATCGCCTAAAGTTAGTCCCGGTTGGATACTATAACTCATGGGCGCACCCGACAATTTTTCACCACACTGGAGACAAAAGCGACTACCTGGGGAATTTTCATGTCCTTTATAACAATATATTTTGGTCATTTGTCATTGGTCATTTGTCATTGGTCATTTGTTATTCTTCCCTAGTCGCCAGTCTCCTTACTTGCCAGATTGTACTTTACTGACTTGATCGGCAGCGATCGCATACCAAATTTGACCGAAGGTCTTTTGATTCAGTTTCCCACGCTCCTGACCAGGAAACAACCGATCAAATTTTTCATTTGTGTCTTTGTTCAGTTGCTCAAGTGTATAGTTCCCCAATTGGCCGGATCGCACTTGTCGTCTCCATGTATCGTAATCTTTTTGACTATATTTACCTAATTTTTGACGAGCTTCTGTACTGAGCTTTGCCTGTTCTATTTTATTCAATAAATTGTCAGCGATACCAGACCATTCATCTCGTAAACCCGCGTCTTCAGGTTTAGATGTTAGGCTACGTCCTTTTAATTCTGGTTTTTTTGTATAAAATAAATCATCTACGAAGGGAATAAAAAATCCTTCAGTAATTTCTAGCTGTTGGCGACGACTGATAATTTCTTGGAGATTAGGGTTTTTTCCTTTGTCACTACCTGGTTTACCGCTTGGGAAGTGAGGAATTTGCGGTAACGAAATTGATGGGATAGTGATTGAAGATACGCTGCGAATGACTGCATTTACTACTCCCCAAGCACCTGCGCCGGTTAAGACAACTAAAGCTGTTCCCCCTAAACTCATCATAAAAGGACGAATCCAAAGAGGGAAAGATATCGGTTTAGCGATTGCTTGCGTTCTGTTCTGGAATCTACTCACAATAGCGCTGGCGCGTTGTCTTCCTGGAGCAACTACCATCGTTTTAATCTTGGTGGTAATCGAATTACCAGTTGATTTAATCGCACTTGACGATGGTAAATCTTTGAGGATTTGCTCGGCTCGTTGATAGCGATCGCTAGGTTTATAAGCTACCATCTTTTTTAACACCGCTTCTAGTTTGGGACTAACTCGGATTTGTTTTCCCCAACCCCAAATTCCCTGGTAGCTGTCGTATAATTTTTGCGGTTCTTGCCCTGTAAGCAACACCAGTGACGTAACCGCCAAAGAGTATAAATCACTACTAAAAAATGCTTTGCCTTGCCGTAGCTGCTCTTCTGGAGCGTAGCCTTTTTTACCCAGCAAAGTATTATTCCCAACCAACTTAGTCTGCCAAAAACCTTGAGAAGCAGGCAATTGCTTGACACCACCAAAATCAATCAGCACGGGTAGATTATCAGAACGCCGCCAAATTAAATTATCAGGAGAAATATCACGGTGAACAACATCTTGTGAGTGGATGTAGGCTAATACAGGTAAAATCTGTTGCAGTAGGGTGATTACTTCCTCTTCACTGAAAGTCTTTCCTTGGCTCTCGCGTTGTTCTAATAATTGGTAGTAATTGTCACCATCTACATAATCTTGTACTAGAAAGAAAAAATCTTTAGTGCCTATTTTCACTTGTAGCGAGGCGTGAAAACGCGGAATCTGTGGATGCTGGAGTTTTTTCAGAACATTGGCTTCTCGCTCAAATAACTCTTTAGCTTTTTGTAAATCTTGATGTTCTTGTACTTGGGGTGCAAATTCCTTCAGCACACAGGTTCGATGGGATTGACTTATATCCTCGGCCAAATAGGTGCGTCCAAAGCCGCCCTGCCCTAAATGACGGATAATTTGATAGCGATTATCCACAACCTGTCCCACAGCAAGAGGTAATGGTTCACCACAATGGGTACAAAAGCGGTTACTACCATTATTTGTGTGTTGTCTACTGCAATAGAGTTGCATGGTGCTGAAGGATAAATTAATGTTTTATTGGATGACTACAACGGGCATACCCTCATTTTCGGATATCCTACCAAACATTAGGAGATGGGTGTTCCTATAGTAAATCTATGTTGGTGAGAATCACTGGAGTTTTGCGGTATCAGATAACGGCTAGAATACTCACAGCAAATAATAGTGTTGGTTCTATTTTCAGGATAAACAACAAGCGTTATGAACTGCAAACCACGACAGCAGCGAGTAATTAAAGCATTTGAAGATTTTTTGTCTACTCCCCTAGAAACGATACTGCAACGGCATCTCACCACTCAAACTTCGACAGCTTTAACTTTATTTCATGATGTGGCGGCTAATGTACCTGCCTACAAAGCTTTTTTAGCAGAAAGGGAAATTAATCCCGCGACTATTCAAACCTTGGAGGAGTTTCAAAAACTCCCAGCGATCGCTAAACAAAATTATATACTGAGTTATCCCTTAGCTGACTTGTGCCGCAACGGACAACTAGAAGGGTGCGATATGATCGCCGCTTCATCGGGTTCTAGTGGTAAACCGACATTTTGGCCTCGTTTTTTCACAGATGAACTCCAAATCGCCACACGTTTTGAACAAATTTTTCACGATAGTTTTCATTCAGACACTAGACGTACCCTAGCAGTGATTTGTTTCACTTTAGGCACTTGGGTAGGTGGGATGTTTACCACTAATTGCTGTCGTTATCTTGCTAGCAAAGGTTATCTCATCACCGTAATTACTCCTGGTAACAACAAAGATGAAATCTTGCGAGTTGTCCAAGAACTAGGTTTAGCATTTGAACAAGTGGTGCTGTTGGGATACCCGCCATTTTTGAAAGATGTGATTGATACTGGTATCGATCGTGGTGTGGAGTGGCAGCAATATCAGATTAAATTAGTCATGGCGGGAGAAGTATTTAGTGAAGAATGGCGGAGTTTAGTTGGGGAACGAGTTGGTTCACAAAATCCTTGCTATGATTTTGCATCACTTTACGGCACTGCGGATGCAGGAGTTTTGGGTAATGAAACACCGTTAAGTATCTGCATTCGCCGTTTTTTAGCAATAAATCCCGATGCAGCTAGAGCTTTATTTGGCGAATCGCGTTTACCCACACTAGTACAATACGATCCTTTCACTCGCTTTTTTGAAGTTCACGATGGCGGATTGTTATTTTCGGGAGATAACGGTATTCCCTTAGTGCGTTATGACATTTTAGATACTGGCGGAATAATTAGTTATGATGCCATGCTGCAATTTTTAGCAGAATGGGGATTTAACCCGCTTGAAAATCTGCGTTCTGACACTCAAGAATTACCTAGAGGTATTCATCAGCTACCTTTCGTTTATGTTTTCGGTCGTTCTAACTTTACAGTTTCTTACTTTGGTGCAAATATCTATCCTGAAAATGTGACGGTGGGATTAGAGCAACCAGGAATTCAAGAATGGGTGACTGGTAAATTTGTTTTGCAGGTGAAGGAAGATGCAGATAAAAATCGATTTTTATCTGTGGTTGTGGAGTTAGCACCAGGGGTAGAGGGTAGTGAAGAGCGAAGACTTGCGATCGCATCTTCTATTCTTTCACAACTGCTCCGCCTCAATAGCGAGTTTGCTAATTATGTTCCCGCAGAATATCAAACACCACAGGTTACATTAGCGCCAATGGGGGATGCGGAATATTTCCCTATTGGGGTGAAACATCGTTATACGCGTCAATAGTACTAGAGAGGCAGTCCAGTAAAAATAGTTGACAAAAAAATAAGATTTTTATTCTTACTAACTGTACCTCATAACAGGAGGAAGCGCTGTAATTCCTCACATCGTAATAAAACAACTCTTACTTCTTTGAGTTCATCGATATGTTCATCTAGAAAACGCCGCAGCTTATCCTCTTGATCAACTAATTCCAGGCATTGGGGGAGTTTATGATGAGGAAATTCATGATGCTCATTGTGCAAATGATCTCCTTTTAAAAATCCCACCGAAACTGGGTGTACTACAACTTGCTCAATGCCAAAAGCTTTGGCACGGGAGGCTAAATAATAAGTGAGAGTGGGTGCTATTAATTTTTGCCAAAATGTTTTTTGGGGTACGCGAACTCCAGAGTGAAAATACAAACGCAAAACTGTCAAATTGTGCATTTCAATTTCTTCTCCTTGGTGTACAAATCCCCAAAAATGCAGATCATTGAATAAATGAATTTGTTTTCCAATCTTTTTTTCCAAAGTCCGAGCAGGTTCTAGGGATTGAGTAGCCAAACTCAGTCCTTCTTGCACAGGCATAAAATGGTACTTGCCTGAGCCAAGGCGCTGTGCATTATAAATACCAGCATGACCAGAAAAAATATAGCTCGCCACACAAGCGATACCAATAAAGACTCCCGACTCTAAACCAAAGAGTTCAATTCCCATGAAAGTTGAGGCTATTGGTGTATTTGCTGCTCCACCAAAGACAGCTACAAATCCCATGCCTGCAAGTAAAGGTGCAGGTAGCGCCAATATTAAGGACAAAGCATTGCCTAATGTTGCACCAATATAAAATAGAGGGGTTACTTCCCCTCCTTTAAAACCTGCTCCCAAAGTTAGAGCGGTGAAAGCTATTTTCTCAGCAAAATCCCACGGTGGTAATTGGGTGTTAAAAGCATCAACAATCGTAGGAATACCCAGTCCAATGTATTTTGTAGTTCCGACTGCCCAAACAGCCAATGCCACAATTAAGCCGCCGATGGCAGGGCGTAAAGGAGGGTAGGAGATTTTTTCTTTAAAAATGTGGTTGATTCGGTGAGTCAGCTTGGCAAAAATCATCGCGACAATTCCAAAGATTGCGCCAGCGATAATTGCTGAAATCAGCCCCATAACTGTGACTGTGGGGACAACGGGGGCGTGACGATATGCTGTATGGTGCAAACCCAACATTAAGGTAACGCGATCGCCTACGACTGCTGCAATTAAACAGGGAAAAAGTGCATCGTGTTGGATTTTGCCAATAGCTAAAACTTCTAAACCAAAGATGGTTCCAGCTAAGGGAGTCCCGAAAACTGAAGCAAATCCTCCACTTAAACCAGCCATTAATAAAATTCGCCGATCTGCGTGTTTGAAGTGGAATATCTTTGTCAACCGATCTGCGAGTGAAGCTGCTATTTGTAAAGCTGTACCTTCACGACCAGCTGAACCCCCAAATAAATGAGTTAGGTCTGTACCTAGCAAAACTAAAGGAGCCATCCGCAAGGGAATAATATCTTTGGGGTTATGAATTTCTTCAAGTAAAAGATTATTTCCTGCCTCTACTCGTTTGCCAAACCGATGATAAATCCAACCGCTTAAGAAGCCACCCAGTGGTAATAATGCAATTATCCAAAGATGAGATTCTCGCCAATTTGTTGACCATTCCAATGATGCCAAAAGCGCAGCAGAACCTATTCCGGAAAGAATACCAACTACAAAGGAGATGATTAACCATTTACTGAGTTGAGGTAAGGCAATTAACTGCTCTAACTGGCGTAATTTATTCATATTTAAATTACCTTAATTTTTGTAAGTTTAGCTTTATCTCTTTATGAGCCGAAGTAGATATCCCAAAAATCAGCTAATAAAATTGGCTGATTGATATAGTCTAGAACGAGCTAAAATTTTATCAATCAATTGACGATTTTTTAAAACTAAATAAATCTTCCTAATAACGTTAAAAACAGATAAATTATTTGCTGGTTTTATGCTGGTTATACCAATTCTCCAAAAGATGGCTACGGATAATGACGCTCTTACACGCAGACGCGGAGGTTGATCTGTTGCGAGATTATAGAGAATTGGTATTACAAATATGTATTTCTGATTTACAAGATTCAATACTAACTGACTCTCTGAGCTTTTAAGCAACGATTTCTGTGCAAGAGAGTTCTCTAGTAATTCTGCTAGTTTGAATGTGACAATATTGAAGTGTTTTTTGATATTCGCTTGAAAGTAACTCAGTAAAATTTTATTGTTAAAGCAGCAATCCTTGATTACCTTAATTATTAGAGATACTCCATCAGCCTGATTTAAAGCTGCTCTGGGTCTTTCTAAAAATAGACTCTTGAGAGTTTCTAGCCTTATTTTGATAACTCTAAAAAAAATTTTACCCACCTTACTTACCTCATCTTGGCTGATAATTCTTAGCTCTAATTACCTATCTTTTGACAGAAGGTTAATGTAGCGTTGAACTAGAAACTATCAGCCGTGAGGGCGGTTCTCTGGTTTTTCCAGAAGGCGAGTTTCATCACCACTTTCTTTGTAATACCAAAGTCTTCACTAATTTGTCAAGGAATTAGAGCAGTCAACTCTTTAACTTCTGTCTTCATTTGCTCCAGCCGTCAAAAATACCATCCATTTACAGGCTCCCAAGAACAACCAGAGGTAATTGAACACTCACTTTAGTACCTATCACGGTGTCAGATTCAATGGATAATTCTTCACCATGAGCATTGACAATACGTTTGGTAATGATAAGTTTCAGCCCTGTACACCAAATTTCGCATAGATGCAGCGATAAGACCATTCGGGAAACCTCAGAGCGCTTAGTCAGTGGTGTAGTGTTGAAGTATGGCAAAGACAGCCGGGAATACGAAATGACTGGTAGAGTACGCAAGAGCGATGCCTGCGTGGGCGTAGCCTGCCGCAGGCATTGCATCCTTGAAGATGGTGATTATCATAAAAAAGAATATAGCGTCTAATCCAGTAAATATAAGTTTTTTCTGTTTTCTAAGAATGGTGGTTAAGACGGGTAACATCTTGTACTTGTTTGAGCAGCTTTTTTGGACACTGTTGCATAGGGTGTTATGCTAAAACTTTATGTATATATATATGACAGAAAGGGGCTGTAATCCTCTATTTGTCGTCATTAAGAAAAAGATTATATGGAACCTTTCCGTATAATTAATAGTTAGGCATCGCCCTCGTTCTAATGAAGTGAGCTATCAAAGCAGATAAATTGCTGATTTGTTTATGCTCCAATCTTTTAAATAATTTGAAATTTCAGATTCTCCCATCTGCCTCATATCAAATTTGAAGTCAATGCAATTGTGGAGTAATTAATTTTCAATGAGTACACTGTATGACAAGCTTGGTGGCGCAGCAGCAGTTGATATAGCTGTAGAAAAGTTTTATGAAAAGGTTTTAGCGGATAAGCGGGTTCAAAACTTTTTTGCTCATACAAATATGCAGCAACAGAAGCAGCATCAAAAAGACTTTATGATCTATGCTTTTGGTGGTGCCCAGCACTGGAATGGTCGTACTATGAGAGAAGCGCATAAAGAATTAGTGGCTGAGATGGGCTTAACCGATAGCCATTTTAATGCGATCGCAGAAGATTTAGTTGCGACACTGGTTGAGATGGAAGTTCCCCAAACCTTAATTGACGAGGTAGTGCAAATTGTAGGCTCTACTGCTCATCGGAATGACGTCTTAAATCGGTAAGCTTGTCAGAACTGAGACTGTAATGAGCAACAAATAGGCATTATTCACGGTGAATGATGCCCATTGCTTTGCAGACGATTCAGTGTTGAATCAGCTTTAAACCACAAAAAACATCAAGATTCATAACACTCCTAAGTTGAAGTGTCACTAGTGAGAATACTATTAAAAGTAGGTATTCCATTAGTAGAAACTATCCTGGAAAAATAGTGTGAGGTTGAAGTAATGGATGAGCAGCATCGGTATTTGCAAATCGCCCTTGTTGTTGTTGGAATTGCTTTTCTCCTGATCTATCCGTTGATGAATATCTGGCCATCGGGCTGGTCATGGCAACCAGGTCAACACGAATACGAACAGATGATCGTCGGCATTTATGGGACGCTCGGTGTATTTTTACTACGGGCTTCTCGAAAACCAGAAGCGCATCTCAGTTTAATCTGGTTCACCGTCTGGTCGAGTTTTGTTCACGCATTGATCATGGCTGTACAGGCAGTGATTGACCCTGCGGAACATGGACACCTTGTTGGCGACATTCCAGCATTGATCTTGGTGGCAATTGTCCTTGGTTTCCTAGCGTCACGCGAAGTAGTGTCAGTGCATGAATGAGCGCGGTATAACAAATCATTTGAATTTTCCCCCTTTCCAATGCGAGAAGGGGCTTTATTCCTCAATCAACTCAAAATTAACTCGCTCGTAAATATCACGCAAGGTAATTTGAAATTCGATAGAATCTAATACTAAAACTGCATCTTCACCTTCATACTCTTTAAAAATCCATTGCCCTTCTGCTTGCTTTGCAAATTGTTCCACAGCAAAACTATACTGGTCAATCATAATATATTCCTGAAAACCAGGAATTGAACGATAATATTTAAACTTATCTGTTTTGTCATAATTTTTAGTTGAATTTGATAAGACTTCAACAATTAATAAGGGATTCGTAATAATTGTTGTACCTGTTCCCTCATAAATAGGCTTACCTTTGATGACTATAATATCAGGATAAGTATAAATGCGATGACGAGGTATTGATAATTTCACATCGCCTATGTAAATTTCATAATCTTGTCCTTGCACAGTCAGGGGAAACTTGCGACAAAAATTAAGTGCAATTTTGTTGTGGTTAATTGTTCCCCCTGTCATCTGTATAATTTCTCCGTCTCTGTATTCATTTTTATATTCAGCCTTTTCTTCCAATTCCAAATATTCTTCTGGGGTGTAGTAGTGCTTTTCTGTTTGTAAAACCATATTAATTAACTCATAAAATGAGGGAATGGATATGTTATCAATAGCGTAACGTACCCTAAAGATAGGGAAAATAAATATTTTTGTTATAAAAATACGGTTGCAGACAATGTAACAATAGCGATCGCAAGCAAATACTTTTAGCCATATCCACCAGTGAACGCCCCTACCAACATCTCTGCACAAACTCAGAATCGCAAAGCCGATCACATTCGGATCTGTTTAGAGGAAGATGTTCAGTCTCATCAAATCACCAATGGACTGGAACGTTATCGTTTCACCCATTCTTGCTTACCCGAACTGAACCATGACGATATTGATATCAGTACAGCTTTCTTGGGGAAACACCTTGGCGCACCTTTGTTAATTTCTTCCATGACTGGTGGAACAGAACAAGCCGCAATGATTAACCAACGTTTGGCCCAAGTCGCGCAGCATTACAAAATTGCAATGGGTGTTGGTTCCCAGCGAGTAGCGGTGGAAAAACCCCAGGTGGCTGATACTTTTGCTGTCCGCAAGTATGCGCCTGATGTTCTGCTATTTGCGAATCTGGGGGCTGTGCAACTTAACTATAAGTACGGCTTAGATGAATGTCTGCGGGTAGTTGATATCCTAGAGGCTGATGCCCTAATTTTACACATTAACCCTCTACAAGAGTGTATTCAACCCAAAGGTGATACTAATTTCCGGGGTTTGCTTGACAAGATTTCTACATTATGTTCTAAATTGCCAGTGCCAGTAATTGCAAAGGAAGTTGGTAACGGCATTTCAGCAGCGATCGCTAACAAACTCATTGCCGCCGGAGTAGCAGCAATTGATGTCGCTGGTGCAGGGGGTACTTCTTGGGCAAAGGTAGAAAGTGAACGGGCAGAAAATCCCTTACAACGTCGCTTAGGGAAGACTTTTGCCGATTGGGGTTTACCGACGGCAGAGTGCATTACAACTATTAGAGCGATCGCTCCAAATGTACCCCTAATTGCTTCAGGTGGTTTGCGTCATGGATTGGATGTTGCAGCTGCGATCGCCTTGGGAGCAGATATAGCTGGTTTAGCAATGCCTTTTTTGCAAGCAGCTGCAATATCAGAGACAGCAGTTGCGGAACTTGCTGAAGTATTAATCGCTGAAATCACCACAGCCTTATTCTGCACTGGCAACACCACCTTGTATAACTTAAAGCACTCTGGCAGTTTACAGCGCATAGAATAAATTAAGTAGGTCATTTGTCCTTTGTCAATGCCCAATTCCCAATAACTAATAACTAATGCGTAATTTTATCAAACAAACTTTTGCTAGTTTAGTTGGCACATTATTAGGACTAATTATTTTTGGTGGTCTAGGAACCACTGGACTATTGTTGCTAATATTCGCTGCTAGCTCGTCTAAAGATACAGGGCCAAATGTAAAAAATAAGTCAGTGTTGGTTTTTGACTTGTCAATGAAAATTACTGATAGCGAACCTAGTTCTGACGAACTGTTTCAAAACACAATATCAGGTGTGGATGATGAAAGGATGGCACTCCGCAAAGTTGTAGAAACTTTGGAAAAAGCACGACGCGATCCGCGAATTGTTGGGATCTACCTCGATTCAACTAGCGCTAGCCAAGCTGGTAACGTCGGCTATGCCTCCCTTAAAGAAATTCGAAAAGCGCTGGAGGAGTTTCGCGCTTCTGGGAAAAAGATTGTGGCTTATGGCAGTGATTGGAGTGAAAAAGAATATTACCTGAGTTCAGTGGCAGATTCCATTGTGCTTAATCCTTTGGGAATGATGGAAGTCAACGGTTTGAGTTCACAACCGATGTTCTTAGCGGGTGCATTACAGAAGTACGGTATTGGTGTGCAAGTCGTGCGGGTGGGTAAATTCAAAGGTGCTGTAGAACCGTTTATCCTCACAAAATTGAGTCCAGAAAACCGCGAACAAACTCAGAAATTGTTAGATGATGTTTGGGGAGAATGGCGCACTGCTGTAGGTGCAAGTCGGAAAATTGAACCTAACCAGTTGCAAGCGATCGCAGATAGTCAGGCAGTACTGGAAGCCACACAAGCTAAAACTAACGGTTTAGTCGATCGAGTAGCATACCCTGATGAAGTGGTGAGTGACCTCAAAAAGTTGACAAATAGCGATAAAGACGACAAAACATTCCGACAAATTAACCTGAATAGCTACGCAGAAGTTTCTGGCAAATCTTTGGGTGTAGAACGTAGCTCAAAAAATCAAATTGCCGTTGTTTATGCTGAGGGTGAAATTGTCGATGGTAAAGGTGATGGTGGACAAGTAGGAGGCGATCGCTTTGCCAAAATCTTCAGCAAACTCCGACAAGATAAGGATGTGAAGGCTGTTGTATTGCGGATTAATAGTCCTGGTGGTAGTGCTACCGCAGCCGAAGTTATGCAGCGAGAAGTGAAATTAACCCGTGAAGCCAAACCGGTTGTAGTGTCAATGGGTGATGTAGCCGCCTCTGGGGGTTATTGGATTGCTAGCGACTCTAATCGCATTTTCGCTGAACCAAATACCATTACAGGTTCCATAGGTGTATTTGGGTTGCTATTTAATGGTGAAAAGCTGGCCAATGATAACGGCATCACCTGGGATTCGGTGAAAACTGGAACTTATGCTGATAGTCAAACAGTTTCGCGTCCGAAATCGCCTCAAGAGTTGGCACTTTATCAACGTAGTGTTAACCGCATTTATAATATGTTTCTGAATAAAGTTTCTCAAGGTCGGAAACTCCCGGAACAAAAAGTTGCAGAAATTGCCCAAGGAAGGGTTTGGTCTGGTGTGGCGGCGAAGGAAATTGGTTTAGTGGATGAAATTGGTGGTTTGAATAGTGCGATCGCTTACGCTGTCAAAGAGGCGAAACTAGGAGAAGACTGGGAAGTGCAAGAATATCCTCGCACTAGCAGTTTCGGAGAACGCTTTTTTGGACGTGCAACTGAAGAGGCGCGGACTGCTTTAGGAATTGAGGCGGCACAACTCAAACCATCCAATCCCTTGACTACTGAATTTCAGAAACTGCAACAGGAAGTAGAGATTCTACAAAAAATGAACGATCCACAGGGGGTTTATGCCCGTTTGCCTTTCAACTTGAAGATTGATTGACATCTCCACTGAAGACGCAGAGGGGCAGGGAGCGGGGCGCGAAATCCCTGCTCCCCTGCTTCTTTTGACGCTCTTTCTGTGTATTAGGGTTGGTAGTACTTCAACAAAACTTGATGGAAGTGAGAAATTCCATATTCAATGTCTGCAAGCTGAAGTACACCATAAGCTTTGGAACGAACACTTGCTTGTAGCGATCGCACTACCCCAAAGTCTTCATTTAACACCCGCTCAAATTCAGGTCGAAATTCATCCTGCTTATAAGGAAATGCTTCAATCTGTGCTTTTGTTTGATAAATAAAAACCTCAAACTTAGTTCTTGTGGGAGATAAAGGAGTCAGCCGAAAAACTGAAACTTTGTCTCTTGCAGTATTAATCATCATATTGGGAAAGATGAAGCCCTGGTAAGATTGTCCCCTTGGTTCTCCTGAAAAAGCCGGGTGATCTTTCACGAATTCATCATCTGTAAAAGGAACAAATATCTGATAGTGTCGCCCAGTTGGAGTGTAAATAATATTCTTCGGATCGAAACACTTTAAACTTTGGGTATGAACAACTGACAAGTGATAACACTCTAGATAATTCTCAATGGGAAATTTCCAATTGGCTGGCTCTTCATAAAACCAGTGGTCAACCTGCTGAAGTTCCTGCCAACGGTGCTGATACTGCTCTAAGTAAGCTGAAAATCCAGCCAAATAACTTACTAGAGATTCCCCTTCTGCTTCTGAATGAACAAAGATAAAGCCGCCCCATGCCTCCACTCGTCCTTTAGCTAGATAGACAGCCGACTTATCTAAATTGGGAAAACACTCAGCGCGAGGTAAACCTTTAAGATTGCCTTCATAATTGAAGTTCCAACCATGATATGGACAACGCACCCGTTGACAATGACCCTGCCCTTGCAACATCTGCGCTCCGCGATGCGGACAAACATTGTGCATCCCTCGCAATATGCCATTATGATCTCGAATGACGAACATGGGTTGATCGCCAACTTGGCAAGTTAAATAATCCCCAGTATTAGGTAGATCGGATTCACGCCCTACAAATTGCCAGGTGTTACGCCAGATAGTTTGCTGCTCATAAGCAAAAATTTGCTCGCTAAAGTAGTAATCACCAGGTAGTCCAAATTTTGGTTTATTAGTATTAGGAGTTTCATCCACAAATGATGGATGGGTGAAGATATTCATAGTATTAAGTTCTATTTAATCAATGGTGTTGAGCGATCGCTGTACTCAGAACAATCTCAGATGAGATTGCCTCTTGCGCTAATTCCTGCCACCAGACCTGCATTGCATCGATCATTGCTCGGAACCCTGCTGCAAACTCTCCAAATTCTTCGGGTTGTATGTAGGCTGCCACAGATGTTCTTAAGCCCGCTTCATGCTCAATTTCCCACTCATCTAAATGTTTGCTAAAGAAATATTGCAAATCTTTGGGCATTGCTCCTTCGTGCAGCCAGTTTACAAGTTTCACAATCAAAGTCAACTCAGGAATTGAGGTTGCCTCGATCGCATAGGTTGCCCCAAGCACATAGTCTACTTGGCGGTCGAATAGCGATAACACAGTTCTTAGCAGTTTGGATGTAGCAACCGACGGCATTGTATTCTTCACAGCAACACCCAGCCCTTCTTCCAGCCCGTCAGCTAAAAGCGTGTAATGAGAGATGCCTTGAGTTGTGTTACCCATTTCTTCATCTATGTTTTCTTGGAGTTCTTGAGCTACACCGCTCCATCCTGCATCTAGGGCTTTCCGTCTTGCTAACTCTGTGAAACCCACCAACTCCTTTGGAAAAATCGAATATTGCTGCATGACATAAGCAATCTGAGCAAGGCTTGCTTGACTCAGCATTTGTACAACAGGATTTTCTGTAATGCTAAATGCCACATAATCCTGAGCGAGCAGTTGATTAAGCTGCTTTGTTAAGTGATTAAATTCCATTAAAATTTTAGTCCTCTGTTATAGATTTTCTGAATGCCAATCTAGCTTTAAAAGTTGCCAGCAATTAACATGCAATTGACATCTTATATGGACAGAATAGCTTCCTTAAATTGATAAATCTTGAGTAAGGGCACTGGAAATAACTAAATAATTAAGTTGATTAAAATTAGTATTTTTACCCGAAAATATGTTAAATCAGAACTATTTAAAAACTGGAATATTGGAAATATACTATATTACAGAATTAAATTTATTAAAAATATTTGAATAATGAAATTGTTGTAAAAATACTATGTTGTGAGATTAAGCCCAATAGTAATCATTTGACGAGTTGTAAATAGAGATATTGCCTATTATTTACTCGTTTCTTAATTAAACACAACATTATTTTGATAGTCCGAAGTTGCTCATGGGTAATCTAGGTTAAGCAAAGACCTGCGCGAACCAAGATTTACCACTCATGAAGATACATCCATCTGGCAAAGTCCGTGCATTTTCATTACAGCTTGTTCTGATCCTTCCTTTCGTATTGCAACTTTTTAGCATCGTGGGGCTGGTCGGGTATCTGTCGTTTAAAAATGGCGAGAAAGCAGTGAACGATCTAGCGGATCAGTTGATGGAACGAACCAGTGGTGAGGTAAATCAACATTTAGATGCTTACCTGTCGATTCCTCATAAAGTTATCCAGTTAAATGCGGATGCAATTCGCATGGGATTGCTGAATGTGCGCGATCGCCTCAAGGTTGGCAAGTACTTCTGGCACCAAATGCAAGCCTATGACCTAACCTTTATCAGCTTGAACCTAGCAACTGGAGAAGGAACTGGAGCCGGCCGTTACGATGGCAAAACGGTGACAATCGATGATAATGCGATCAAAACGCCAAGCCTGCCGAAAAATACGAAAACTTACTTAACAGATAATGATGGCAACCCGACCCAAGTGATGACGACCAGTACTTGGGATACCGTCAATGAACTTGCCTACACTGAACCTGTGAAAGCGGGGAAACCTGTCTGGGTTCGCATTTATACTTACTACGATCCTGCTTATCCCCCTTATATTGTGGCATCGGCAGGTCGTCCGATTTATGATGCCAGCAAAAAACTGATTGGTGTTGTGGGGGCTGAAATTCACCTGTTGAAACTCAGTGAATTTTTACAAAAATTAAATGTCAGCAGCTTCGGACAAGTTTTTATTATGGAGCGTGATGGTATGTTGGTTGCCAATTCTGCTCAAGAAAAGCCTTTTACCGTAGTCAATAACGAAATTAAACGTCTTAAAGCGATCGACAGCCCCAATCCGGTGCTACAAAGCATTGCCAAGCAGCTTCAGCAGCGCATTCCAGATTTCCAGTCCATTACCAATACCCAAAAACTGAAAGTTAATGTTCAAGGAGAAAATTTCTACGTGCATGTTGTACCTTGGCGTGACCAACATGGTTTGGACTGGTTAGTGGTAGTTGGTACTCCGGAAAAAACTTACATGTCGCAAATCCATACCAATACCCAAATTAGCATCCTGCTGTGTTTTGGGGCACTGATAGTAGCAACGACGATTGGCATATTTACCTCGCGTCGGATTGCAGATCCTATCTTGCGTTTAAATCAGACCACCAAAGCAATAGCATTTGGTGATTTAGAACAGACACTCCCAGAGGGGAATATCCATGAACTCAACACTCTTGCTCACTCTTTTAATCACATGGCAGGGCAATTGCGGGAATCCTTTATTGCTTTAGAAAATAGTAATGCCGAACTAGAAGCGCGAGTCGAACAACGGACTGTTGAACTTAAAACAGCGATGGGTGAATTGCAGCGTACCCAAGCACAAGTAGTTCAAAGTGAAAAAATGTCTAGTCTGGGTCAACTAGTAGCAGGTATTGCCCATGAAATCAATAACCCAGTCAACTTTATTCACGGCAATATTACTCACTTGGATGAATATACTCAAAACTTGTTACAGATGATTTATCTCTACCAAGAACGCTATTCTAATCATGACCCAGAAATTCAAGCATTAGCAGAGGAAATCGATCTAGAATTTCTCATTGAAGATTTACAAAAGATACTGCCTTCAATGAAAATGGGAACAGAGAGGATTCGTAATATTGTGCGATCGCTGCGGAATTTTTCGCGTATGGATGAAGCAGAATTTAAGGCAGTTGATATTCATGAAGGCATCGAAAGTACGCTTTTAATTCTGCAACATCGCCTCAAAGATAAACCAGATTGTCCAGCAATTGAAGTTGTTAAAAATTATGGCAACTTGCCGCAAGTGGAATGCTATCCTGGTCAACTCAACCAAGTATTAATGAATGTTCTGGTAAATGCAATGGATGCCCTTGATGAGTTGGATATCAAGCGTACCTCTCAACAAATAAAGGAAAATCCCAGTCAAATTACTATTCGCACTTCAGTAGTTGATTCACAATCAATAGAAATTGCGATCGCTGATAACGCACAAGGAATGCCAGAATCGGTTCAAAATCGGATCTTCGATCCATTTTTCACTACCAAACCTGTAGGCAAAGGAACAGGTATGGGTATGGCAATCAGCTACCAAATCATTACGGAAAAACATGGTGGGAAATTGCTATGTTTTTCTAGCCTTGGGCAAGGCACTAATTTCATAATTCAAGTGCCTATCCGCCAAAAAGCTCCTGAACCCGTCCTCAAAGTATAGAGCGATCGCATCATTTATTCGAATTGTTAAACCAACGACTGGAGTGATATTCAATAAAAGTGAGATGCTCCCGAGACAATGCTATAACCAGTGTTTCGGATACGTCCTTTCCTCCGCTAAATTATTGAAGATCACAGCGCATAGCACTAGAATCATCGATCCCTCAAAGGCAGGTGTTAGCAGAAATTGCCAGTCCGGTTTTGTCATCATGACAACTAATGCAACAGCACCTGAAGGTGGATGTACAGTTCCGGTAAACTGCATAATTGCGATCGCACTAGAAACAGCCATTCCCATTGCCAAGGGAGAAGCACCGAGAAAATGCAGAATTATCAGACTCACCATAGCAGCTAAAAGATTACCCCCAACAACATTGCGGGGTTGAGCTAAAGGACTGTCAGGGACACCAAATATCAAGACACTTGTAGCACCAAAAGGAGCCATCAGTAAAGGAGAATTAGTTTTAACAGCAAGGTAAGATGTTGCTGTGATGGCTAAAAAACTACCGATCCAACTCCAAAAAACATGCCGATGATGAGGTCTGTCTATTGGACAGGTTAGCGGACAAGAGCGCCATCTACCAAAGGTTTTAAACCAATAATTTTGTAATCTCAACCGAACTTTTTTACCATCGATCATGAATGAACCACTCGATAATCATGACTCCCTGAATTGACTGAGCAAGGCTTTGCTAAAGTTACAATAACATGACATTTGCCAAAAAATTCCTAAAAAGTATTCAAATATACAGATTTTTTTGATTTTATTGAAATTCAGGCTAAACAGCTCAATTTAAGTTGCATAAAAGTCAATACACTTGTAGAAACGGCGATTTATCGCGTCTCAAAAACCCAAAATTTTTGCCAGTAGCCCTTATGAACCGTATTGCCATAACAGTAGGGCGCGAAGCATCACCATAAAGTAGCCTTTACTACAAGCTAATCATTCGGGAAAAATGCTTGACGATTAGCTTAGTTAAAATTGACTACAGCGAGGCGGATGAGTTAGCCTCGCCAACGTCGTAATCACAATTCTCTTCACGTCAGCCTAATAAGTTTTTAACCAGACACAATCTTTGTGCGTTAGGTGATACCCAGTCACTAAATCGCATCAAATATCTCAGAAATACTACTGAACCATCAAGACAACAAATGTAACTAACATATACATAAATATTGTCAGGATGCTGAATATGTCAGATTTACCACTTCAGTGCAAAAATTTGAAAGAGCAAGTTGAGTCGATATTACAACTTTTACAGCAAGAATCAACGCTACATTCTCAAGATATTACACCTGTACAAACTTCCTTAACTAAAGCGATTTCTCCCAAGTTTGAGATTGTGTTTGCAGGTGCATTTAGTGCTGGTAAATCAATGCTAATCAATGCCCTATTGGAGAGAGAACTACTTTACAGTGCAGAAGGACACGCTACAGGTACAGAATGCAAAATTGAGTATGCAGAATTAGATAAAGAACGTGTTGTTTTGACGTTTTTAAGTGAAGTAGAAATTCGAGAACAAGCCGTTTACTTGTGTCAGCAGCTAGGATTTACAACAGTAACTAATATTAACCAAGCTGATGTAATTACTTTGCTACGTCAAGGTTCTGAAGCAATTATTCAGCAGGAGGGTGGCGAGAGTAAATCAGAACGTGCAAAACAGGCGAAGGCGTTAATATTGTTGCTAGAGGGATATATGGCAAACCGCGATCGCATCAACACGGTTAATAATGCTACATACTCAATGGAGCAATTTAACTTTTCTAATCTCAAGGAAGCGGCTGGATATGCCCGTCGTGGTAGCAATAGTGCAGTATTGAAGCGAATAGAATATTACTGTAATCATCCTCTGCTACAAGACGGCAACGTAATTATTGACACACCTGGTATAGATGCACCAGTAGAGAAAGATGCACAACTAACTTATGCCAAAATTCAACATCCTGATACTTCGGCGGTAGTGTGTGTGCTAAAACCTGCTTCGGCGGGTGACATGACAAAAGAAGAAACAGAACTTTTGGAATTAATGCGGCAAAATGGGGGAGTACGCGATCGCGTTTTTTATGTCTTCAACCGCATCGATGAGACTTGGTACAATACCCAACTACGACTACGATTAGACGATTTAATTAGCGGGCAATTTGGTAATTCAAACAAGGTCTATAAAACCAGTGGATTATTAGGATTTTACGGTAGTCAGATTAAACAGACAAATCAACTAGATAGATTTGGTTTAGATTCTGTTTTTGCAGAAAGCATTAAAGGTTTAGATGGTCAAGAAGAAACACCACAATTTGTCTATGCGTTTAACAACTACTGCGTAAATTCAGGAAAGTTATCTACCACTAAATTCCGTGTCTCTGTTAACGGCTATGAAACTCCAAATCAAAATTATGTGCGGATTTTGGGAGATTGGGGAAATGAACTGATAGAAAAGCTAATTCAAGATAGTGGTACTGAAGAATTTCGTACAGCTATTACTCGCTATCTTACAGAAGAGAAGCGTCCCCAACTATTTAAGAATCTTGCTGATGATTTGGAATATATTTGTATTAAACTGACAAAACATTATCAGAGTGTACAACGTAATTTAGATAGTCAACCCCAAGAAATTGAGAGTATGAAGCAGCAAGAGTTGCAACGCCTAAATCAGCAACTCCAGCAAATCGGCAGAGAATTTAGTGAGCATATCACAAAAGAAGTTAACCAAATAATTAATAATTCTTGTGATGCTTTTGAAGCAGATTTTAGACAATTGCAATCACGAATGATTCGCCGTTTAGATGAATTGCTAGATACTTTTTCTGTAGCTTCTGCTTATCAACGTGCAACAATTAGCCATCCTCGAAATGCTACCGCACCTTTAATTGCTATTTTAGTAGAGGCATTTTATTACTTAGCAAATCAGTTAGAAGATATTTTGATTGAGTCATCTCAGCAAGTTGTTGCGAATTATTTTCAGCGATTAATTGAAAAAATTCGCAAGTCAGAATATTATCGCCAGTTGTATCGTTTATTAGATAATGATGGCGGCATTGAACAAGAGATCAGAACTATAGAAAAGCAGGTTACTCAAGCATTAGTGAGTGCAGCTAGTGTAGAGTGCGATCGCTTCGTGCGAGAAAGTCCGAGATTTTATGATGAAGGCACTTTTTCTATATATCAATTTCGCCAAACTTTATTACAAACTTCTCAAAGCTACGATGCTGAAAGTATCGTAGAAGCAGAACCAGCAATTAGGCAATTATTGAAGTTAGATTTTGAGCCAAAAGTTTCGCAAACTATTCGTAAATCTTTCCGTCAAACTATTAACCAAACGCTCAAAACTCAGTTGTTACCAATGGCAGATCAGCAAGCAGATGAAATTTTGCAGCAATATCCACAGGCGCGTGCTTATTTAGAGAAAACACTGCAACAAGAAGCTGAAGAGAAAATCGCTAATAATCGCCGATTATTGAGTGTTGTTGAAGAAAATATTGCAGTATACAATTTAGCAGCTTCTAGTATCAATAGTTGTTTACAGTCAATGAAACTATATGATCACTTCTTGCCTGTAATTGGTGAGTATTTTGATACTGATGATAAGTTCGCTAATAATGGATTTGTGGTTTCAGACGCGGTACGAGAGGTTTAATTTTAATCCCAAATATTGAGATAACTGTAGCTTAGGGAGTGCTAAATAACTCACTAATCTACAGCTTTTTTTTGTAAAGTAGAAATATTTAAAGAAGTGAGACTGATATGGCAATACGGTTCAGTTAATGCTAAAACCTTTTGTCAAAGTTATTTTTTAACGAACCGCGTTCGTGCAGCGTTTCGTTAGAGAAGGACACGTTCGCGTAGCGTCTCGTAGAGAAGGACACGAAGGAAGAGAAAAAACAGAAGGAAGAAATGCTTAACTGAACTGTATTGACTGATATGGAAGATGGATTCAAGATAATAGAGTGTAAAGATGGTGATGTTGAGGAATTAACTAAAAAAGCGATCGCGATTCCCTACCCTTAAATTTTTTGTTGTCGTGACAATTTTTCGGGAGTGTTAAATAGTGTAGGCTGGCTTCAATTTCCGCAGGAAGTTAAGCATAGCTGAAATCACAGTATCCGGCGACTCAATTAAGAAGCCATGACCACCACCTTCGAGAACTACAAGTTCAGCGTCGGGAATGCCTTGAGCAAGTTGCTGGGAAAACTTGAGGGGGGTGAGAATGTCTTGTTTGCCAACTAGAACTAGGGTAGGACAATGAATTTTTTGAAGTCGATCTATTGTGTCAAAGTCAAGCATGGCTTGGCTGTGATGATGGAGTGAATGAGTCGCTGGCGGGAAAGGATATCTGATTGCAAATTCGATCAGACTTTCGATCATACCAGGAATCGAGTAGAAGGTATCTGTAAATATCCAGGGTAATACGACTTTTTCATAAAGTTTCAGGTCTACATTA
The DNA here is from genome assembly GCF_010747425.1 of Nostoc sp. UIC 10630. Classification (NCBI taxonomy): domain Bacteria; kingdom Bacillati; phylum Cyanobacteriota; class Cyanophyceae; order Nostocales; family Nostocaceae; genus Nostoc; species Nostoc sp. UIC 10630. Next base: position 26,865 of record NZ_JAAGOG010000038.1, on the reverse strand, counting down.
GCGCAGAGTTCGCCCCAAGTCTCAATGATGCTGTTGAATAATTCATCACCCTTTGCCAGTGACGAAAGCAGCATTAGACTTTGCACTTTTTCAGGATGTGCTAACACTAATTCTTGAGCTATCTGACCACCCATTGAATGACCAACTAGATGCACCTTATCGATCGCAAGATGATTGAGCAATGCTGCTACATCATTAGCCATCTGCTTCAGACTATAGGGGGTTTCGGGAGCGGAACTTCGCCCCATACCTCGGTTATCTAAGCGAATAACTTGATACTGCGAAATCAGCGATGGCATAATCAACGACCAATAGGCATGATCGCAAAGGAAGCCAGCTATTAATAGCAAAGGCTCACCCGTTCCCTTAATGTCGTAGAACAAATCAATCCCGTTAACCTGAAGCTTTGGCATAGTCAATAATTCTGCTAAACCCGATCTGAAGCAGGAATCGACAACGCTACATTCCTACGTCTTAAATCTCTCGTCCACCGGAATTTGATAGCCGTTAGCGAGGCGATTGGTCATGTTGGCAGTAGCTGCGATCGCCATGAGTTCCCCGAACATGGTATCATTCATTCCCTTGGCCCGCGCTCCTGCTGTGTGCGAGGCAATACAATACTCACAGCCATTTGTCGCACTCACGGCGATATAAATTAGTTCTCGCATCAGTGGATCAATTTCACCAGGGCTAGTCATCACTTCTTTCACCGCTTGCCAAGTTCGTTGCAAGGTAGGGGGATGATTAGCTATGGCTTTCCAAAAGTTATTGATATAGTCATTCTGGCGGGTGACGCGGATGTCGTCATATACTGCCCGGATTTCATCGCTGGCTTCTTCGTATTCAATCAGCTTAGTCATGTTTCTATGTTTTTACTTCCAACCATTAGCGGTGATGAAATTCGACCTCTCTCTCCAGAATCTTAATATCATAGTTGCCGAAGAAATCGTGGCCCAGTAAGCCGATGCTGGCTTTGGGTGCGATCGCTACCTGAAGATTATTGGCTGTAACTCCACCTGCTGCAATAGATTTTACCTTACTGGTTGGAAATTCTACTTCGCTACCATCGGCAATTTGGGCTTGCATTGTACCTGTAGTCTGGAGTTTAAGTGTATTCGCCATACTTTGAGTAATAATAGTCCCGCTAGCACCAGTATCTACAATCATTTCAAAGGTTTTTTTGTCATTGAAGGTAACGTCAATCACAGGAGTTCTACCAAAGCGGCGTTTAATTGAAACTCGAAAAACTTTGTCGTCTGAAGGTGCGGCTATATTGCCACAAAGCCTTTCTAATCCAACGGTTTTACCAGAGGACGTTACCATGTAACATGCTCCTGGATCGTCTGCTGTTGCTCGATGAGAGAATGCTAAAAATATCAGCGTTGGGATTAGTACGTAGGCGTAGCTCGTCGTAGACATCACAGTTGAAGTCATGGTTTTAATCCCATACCTAAAAATATTATTCATATTAGCTTTCACTCCATTTTTTCAATATTTATTAAAATCTAAATTACTTACAATATTTACTTTTAATAGCTTAAATAAGTGTTTATTTTTAGGATAGTTTTGGTGATTTTTTATCTTTTTTTAGAATATGAGATTACTGTTATGTAAGCTATATTAGCTATAATTACTGAGTGAAAAATTAAAGATTGGGTGAAGACATGATGAAACTACTGAGAGTTAACTTATCAAGTAAATATTAATTGTCTGACTCAAAGGTTGCTGCTGCATTTACAGCAATTGCGATCGCATTTCTCACAGCAATATCACTTTGTTCTAAGATGATATTTTCACTCACAGTACGCCCAGCAACTACACCGCAAACAGCAGCAGCAGCAAAATTATACACACCTGCCATTTTGAATAGTGTGCCGGATTCCATCTCATAATTCAAGATATTCAAGCGCTGATATTCTTCTGTGATGCCATGCAGCGATCGCATTAAATTTGGATTTGCTGAATCAGTGCGTTCTTGTCCTTCGTAAAAAGTATCAACTGATGCCGTGATTCCTATGTAATGTTCAACCTTTAACTCTCGCGCAGCTTTAACCAAAGCTACTGTCAAAAAAGGATCGGCTGCGGCTGGATACTCCACAGGTGCAATGTCATTTGCTGCACCCTGACGACATAATGCTGCACTACTAATAACAACGCTACCGACTGGTATATAAGGTTGAATTGCTCCACAAGTTCCAATGCGAATAATTTGCCGAATTCCTACTTGTATTAATTCATTCACCACAATACTTAATGAAGGCGCACCCATACCACTAGTAGCTGATAAGATGCTGCGGCCATTTGCTAAGTATCCTACGTAGCTATTTAGACCGCGATTTTCTGATAATAAGCGGACGTTTTGGAAATAAGTTTGGGCAATTAGATGCGCTCGCTCTGGATCGCCAGATAATAGAGCAATGCTGGGAGGTGATGAACCTAAATCATCTTGTCCAAAGCCAATGTGATAGAAGCGTTTATTTGCCATTCAATTTTGGATTTTAAATTTTAGATTTGGGATTATCTTACTTACGAACCGTCTTTACCTCTCCATGTAAGATGCCATTGGTCATATAAATTAAACGGTAGAATAATTTTTTGGCGAATTTCTGCCATTTCTTCGAAGCGATTAATACTTTGCATCAAATAACCACTCTCAAAGATAAGTTCATGAACTTCCTCATACTTATAAGCATAGATTGGATTGAGGAACGAAACCCAACACCAAGAATCCTTGATTTTGTTGAGATTAGCGATCGCCTTTGCTAAGGTCTAAATCATCTGCACCATTTAGCGAATCACTACTATCTACTTGCTGCGGTAGTGTATTTATAGCTGATTTCTTTTCTGGCATATTTAAACTATCTACATCAATTGATAATTCATTAGTAACTGGTTTATATTCAGGATTTTCTCGGTTTCCACTTGCTATTTCTTCTGCTTTACCGATAAAATCTTTTGCAAGTCGTTCACTAAAACCAACAACAAATGCTATTACAAAAATCAAAGACCTTTGTTGGTCTTGAGATGATTCTTGATTCGTAGTTGGATTTAGCTTGAAGATGCTGGGATTAATAAACATTGATATTAGCCCAGAGTTAATTAAGGCTAAAAATAAAACAGCAAAAGCTCCTCCAATCATTGGTTTAAAAGCACCAACAAGAAATGGAGTTAGTGGCTCGGAATATTTCTTTTTTTGAAATTCTTCAATTCTAATTAAAATACTGATAATACTACCTAATGTTCCTGCCGAAATGGCTAAACTGAGTTGGAGAAGAAATTCATTATACTTCTGATTTACAGATTGCCTTTTGCTATATTGTGCATTTAATTCGGCAAGGTTACTATTTAGAATTGTCAATTCTGTACTCTTGAACTCTGCATTTTTTTGTGATATTGTATTTAACTCTTTAATTTCTTCTTTGGTTGTTTTTAATTTACTAACATCATCTGCCGATGCAGAATTTGTGTTGTCAGATTTATTTTTCGTTTCAGCTTGATTTTGAATTTCTTCTACTCGGTTATCTGTATATTTTTGAATTTCTTTGATTTCGCTTTGTAAAGAATTCTTGTTGATATTATAATTATTGTTATTATAATAATTAATCATTTCTGAAAACATCCAAAGTCCTGCGATAGAAGAAGAAGTAATTCCTCCATATATAAACACAGCACTTATAAGTCCAAAAATTACTTTAGTCGTCGTTGATGGTGAACGATGAACTGATAGAAATGGATTGATGATAAATCCTGTTATAGGATGTTCATATTTGCAAACAATTTGTTCAACATCAAATCTAATTGCCTGGGCAATATTTATATTCGATGAAGATTCACGTAAAGCTTCTATGGCAAATATTAAAGCTTTCGAGAGTTCAGTCAGTTCTCTTTGAATTGTATTCCTATTATCAGGTATCAATATTCTCGGTATTTCGTCCCACCAAATTTTTTGTGGTGCGTTTCTATTAATGAGTTTTTGAAGTCTATTAAACAAGATAATTATTTGGGATATTTCTTTACCTGCTGAAACTAATTCTTCTTGTTTAGTTGGATCTGCAAAATTATTTAAATTATTTTTATAAAAATCTTTTATAAGTGCCTGTATCAGTGTCCTACTCTCATCGAAATTCCAATCGTTATCAGTTGTTTTTTGATTAAAAACCATTTTATCTCCAATTTTTTTCTAATGTTTATAGCTGTTGAATAGGAGTAGTGAATATCTATGAATTGCTTTGAGGAAATTTGCCAAGATACTCAACCTCGTACCTGTATTTATCATTCACTTTTTAGCATGGAATATACGATTGTGCAGCAAATAGTACACTCAATAGTACTTTTTGTCATCAGATATCGCTGCGGTTAGAACTTAGGGGGATCTTTTCTGCGTACTATATACAACGTATTTCAGGTAAATGAAGTACATGGGTAGGGGCAATTCATGAACATTGGTGTCAACTTAACGTGAAAGCCGAGTCTGATAAGCATTTCAAAAATTTTCGATGTACCACCTAGATTTTTGATCCCCCCTAACCCCCCTTAAAAAGGTGGGAACTAGAGTTTTTTGCCCCCTTTTTAAGGGGGTTGGGGGATCTAAAACTCCGGTAAATTGAGTGTTTGAGCTTAAGTTGACACCAATGATTCATGAATTGCCCCTACGATTATCTGTGCCTCACCAAGCTACAATCTGCTGTATAACTAGAACCTGGCTTTTTACAGTATCTAGAAAACCTCTCTCTAAATCTCTCTCCTTTTAGGAGAGAGACTTTGAATTTTCCCCTTTCTGTGTTGGGAAGGGGGTTAGATTTTTCGTAAACTTTTAGAGATGACCTGAATTGTCAGAGTTAGAACAAACTTCACAAGGGCATTACTACTATTGCCGAAACCGCTTATTCTGTAAACTGAATTGGATATTCAGGAGTTTTTTGTGGCTATTTTGAGAACTCTGCAACCTGGAGATGAAGTATCGCTAGAAGCATTTCTCTTGCAACACGCTGATACTTCTATGTTTTTGCGCTCTAATTGGCGAACTGCGGGACTGCTTGATGAAGGTGCAAGATTTCAAGGAACTTACGTAGCAGCCTACTTAGATGAAAGTATAGTGGCAGTTGCAGCCCATTTTTGGAATGGGATGATAATAGTCCAAGCACCTGTATATTTGCCAGAGGTGGTGCAAGCAGTTGTGGCACAATCTGGACGTGCTATTTCTGGAATTAGTGGCCCAGCAGCACAAGTTGAAGCGACAAAAAGCATTTTGGGACTTAGCAACACACCAACTCAGCTTGATGAACATGAGATATTGTTTTCTCTAGCACTACAAGACTTACAAATACCTGAAGCTTTAGCATCGGCAAAAGTGCAGTGTCGTTTGCCACATCCAGAAGAATTGGAATTACTTAGCGAATGGTGCGTTGCTTATAACGTGGAAGCTTTAGGAAAAACCGATACTCCAAGTTTAAGACTTGCTTGCGATCGCATAATTGAAGCACATCAAGATATGGGTATGCATTGGGTTTTGGTAGCAGGAGATACTCTAGTTTCTTACTCTGCTTTCAATGCCAGTCTACCTGATATTGTGCAAATTGGTGGAGTGTGGACACCGCCAGCGTTGCGGGGGAAAGGCTATGCCAAAAGTGTGGTAGCAGGCTCGTTGTTAGAAGCGCGATCGCTCTTAGTAAAACGTGCCATCCTATTTACAAGTCATAGTAACCAAGCAGCCCAAGCAGTTTATCAACAAATTGGCTTTTTGCCTACTGGCGAGAAGTATGGCTTAGTCCTATTTGAAGAGACTCAGGCTTAAGAAATATTGGGTTAAACCTTGGAGATATTACGCCCTTGCGATCCATTTATATTTCCCTTTTTCTGGATTTGCTGGAATTGATTTTGTAGTCTTTACCGAATTGATCGTAATACTTGAACTATGAGCCAGTATCGTTTCAAACAGTCATTCTCTGCTGAACCCAGCATTAGCGATAAGCTTTTTGACTTGATGGAAGTCACATTTCCTGGACTCACGAGTTTAGCAGAATGTGCAAGAAAACTAGGAGCATCCTGGGAAACAGCTTCAACTCCGTTTATTCGCTTTCATGATGATATAGCTATTACTCATGTGGGAGTGTTAGAAATTCCCATGCAAATTATGGGAGAAAAGCTCACTGTGGGAGGAGTTCATGGAGTAGCTACCCGTGCAGAATTTCGCCGGAGAGGGTATTACCGGGAAGTGATGGAGGAAGTGCTAGGATATTGCGATCGCATTTACGAAACTTTGGTACTAACAACACCACAGCCAGAATTTTACTTACCTTTTGGCTTTCGTGTAATCGAAGAACATATTTTCAAAGTTAAATGTGACTCTACAGCTAGCACTGATGGCTTCAGAACACTGGATTTTACAGATACCAAAGATTACACATTGCTACACAGACTTTTAGAAACACGCGCCCCTGTCTCTAACATAGTTGGCGTAGTCAAGGAAAAACCTGTGTTCTGTGTCAATGAAGGAAGTCGTACTTTATACTATGCAGAAGATTTAGATTTAATCGCCTGCATGGAGATAGAAGATACCCGACTTCATCTTTTTGATCTTGTAGCACCGCAGATATGCTCTTTGAAGAATATTCTTGCTAAGATATCTCAACCCATTGAAGAAGTAGTGATTTACTTTAGTCCAGAACTTTTAGATGTTAAAGATGTGGAATCATTCCCTCATACGTTTGACGAAACTGTGCTGATGGTTCGTGGTAAATTCGCAGCAGAAGGTGAGAAATTTATGCTGCCTCGTTCTGCAAGGTGTTAAGTTACTCAAAAAAACAATTGAATCATAATAGAACTGAGAGTTTCATCATTACGACTGCTTTATGATGTATCAAACTGACCCGCCGCGATCGCCAAAAGATGTATTGCCGACCATGTACGATCTTCCTAGTGAAGATCCAGAGGAGCCTGGTTTGCCCGATCAGTTTCATTTATTGCAACCTCGTCTGTTAGACGAAACCTTTCGTCCACAGAATTATCCTAGTGATGAGATATTTGTTGCTAGCGATCTGAATCTTTATTACGATCCGCGCCATCCACTGTGGCATAAGCGACCAGATTGGTTTGCTGTTTTAGGTGTTTCTCGTCTCTACGAACAACGAGATTTACGTTTAAGTTATGTTGTTTGGCAAGAGGGAGTTCATCCTTTTATTGTGGTTGAATTGCTGTCTCCAGGTACTGAAAAGGAAGACTTGGGACAGATATTGCGGGATATCAAGCAACCACCAGGAAAATGGGAAGTATATGAACGGATTCTACGTGTTCCTTATTATGTAGTATTTGATCGGTACAAATATGAGTTTAGGGTATTTAAATTAGATGGAGGTCGTTATGCTGAGATAGCATTGTCGGATTCACGTTTTTGGATACCGGAATTAGAATTAGGCTTGGGCGTGTGGCGGGGATACTATCAAAATGTAGAACAGCCCTGGTTACGTTGGTATGATGGGACTCTCAACTGGGTATTGACTTCTACAGAACAAGAAAGCCAACGAGCTGAACAAGAGAGACAACGAGCTGAACAAGAAAGACAACGAGCTGAACAAGAAAGACAACGGGCTGAACGGTTGATTGCACAACTACGCTCGCTCGGCGTTGAACCCGATGTAGATACTTAATTCCTCACAAGTTTGCTCTTTTGTGAATAGTCTGTATAGCCTTGAATATTCTCTGGTTCAAATTGACGCAGTACACGCGTAGCTTCGCGTGTTAAATCCTCATTTCCGGTAACTACAATTAGGTATTTACCAGCATTCAGACGGTTACGATAGGGTAAAGCATCGCCACTCCCAACTGTTATGCCAGTTCCTCGACCGATTAAACCAGCCCCCAAAGCGCCGGCTATCGCTCCTAATATACCAGCAAGAAATTCATTGCCAAATCGAGCAAACTGGGGAAATATTTCAATTTGTGTGAGATAGTTAAAGGCATAACCTGCAACAAATCCAAAGGGTACAAGCCACCAAAAGAGCTGAGTTGATTGCTTGCGGGCTTGCTTGTCGGGATCAATCATTCCAAATTCATCAGCACTTAAATAACCATCGCCTAAAATATTAACTTGTGAAGTTGGCAAGCCTGCTTCTTCCAGAGCAGAGTAAGCGGCTTCTACTTGTATTCGATCTGGTAAAACTGCAACAAGGTAATTCATAAGGATTTCCTTTTTAACAAAGATTTTTTGTGCAAAATTAATAAAACTGCTTAATACGAATCGAGCTATTCTGGCTTTTTATGCCATTGCCCATCACTGCCTTTTTCGTAATCGCGTTTCACAGCACTCCAAGCAACACGAAAGGCACGCTCCTCTTCATCATATTCTTCTTGAGCATTGTTAAATGCAGCCCGAAAAATTTCTTGGGCGTGCTTGGGTAAGTGAGTTTTGACTGAATCAGGTAAGTCTGCAATCTCTTGGTAAGGCATAAACTTCTTTTCCTTACTTGATGGAGTAATGTTAAATATAGCGGTTCTCCGCCCTTGTAAGGTACAAGAACCCAAACCCCCTAAGAGCAAGCTAGGAGGGGGCTATGATGTACCTTTTAAAAAATGCCGCCGCTTTACCTCTAAAGACAGATGGTTTTGCACGGATTCATCATTATTTTTATCTGTCATTATATTTTTCGTAATTTAAAATATTTAGTCTTTGCCAATTTCGTCCAACAATTACACGACTTTAAATAATTCGTAATTATTAACTACAAATTATTTAAATTCGTGATGATGTTAAAAACTAATTGTTTGTGGCTTAAAACTCGATGTACTATCCCAATAATTGACCTGGTTAATATTCACCTTGAGTAAAGCAATATCGGGTTCGTCCAATCCTTTAGGAAACCAGGTTTGAAGTTCTGGCTTCCATAACTCTCGCATCTTATTGCGGTCTTTTACGAGTTGTGATGTACCTGAGATAGAAACGTATCGCTGCTGTTCGGGTGACGAGAAACTAACATTGACCTGCTCATGGTGTTCAATCTCAGTAACCTTATGGGAACCAGCATAAGTAAAGAACCAGAGTGTGGCTTCAGAGTTAATCTGACCACTTTTTGACATGGGGTAACTATGCAAACTTCCATCATCATCGACTGTGGTAAACATACCATAATCAATATTTTTGATTAGTTCATGCAGCTTTTGAATCTCTTGAGTGCGGTCTGTAGAAATTGCCATTGTTTGTACTATTTTCTCTATTTGCTTTTCCTAGACTGTAATTTTTGATTACAATCAGGTTTCGTGCTGGTAAAGTTACTTTCCAGTATTAACGTTTTTTGTTGAAATTGCGTGAGCCTACAGATGGAGTTATCCTAAAATTAGCTTTTTTAGTTATATCTTTAGAGAGATTGGTTGATAGTGATTATTATGTACATATATAGCTTTTGGAGATATAAATATGAATTGTGCGCTTATTTCTTTAGACATAAATCTTATAAATTTTGCATGAATTTTTAGCCCATAAAAAGGTACAAAGTCAACAGGCTAGTATCGCAAGTCGGAAGTCAAAAGTCAAAAGTCAAAAGTATTATGGAATCAGCTTTTTAGAGATTTTAAATAGTTTCTCTATTTGCGCCGTAGCGTACTAGGCTTCGCTTCACTTACTGGCGGCAGCAGATCAAGTAGCAGCATTAGGGACTTCTAACGAAGAAATTATCCAATCTTGTGGAGTGGATATCTTGTCTGCCTTTAGCTACGGGCGCTCGCGTCGCCCACCCCACCCCACAAGAAGTAGTTAAGTATTTTTTTTTGGAAGTCCCTTACTACTCTCTGGCTGGAAACGAGATTTGAAAAGGCTTTCACGTTAAGTTGACACCAATGACAGTTGTACGCTCTTACAGCCGATTCATTTAGTAGAAAAATTTTTGTAAATGGTATTACTTACTAGAAAGCAAGAGCTTCTTTTACTTGCGGAAAACACTAAAATGATTAAGCAAACTGGGGTTTGAGAAAGCAAAAGCTTCTTTTACTTGCGGAAAACACCAAAATGATTAAGCAAACTGGAGTTTGAGAAAGCAAAAGCTTCTTTTACTTGCGGAAAACACCAAAATGATTAAGCAAACTGGGGTTTGAGAAAGCAAAAGCTTCTTTTGAGAAAGCATTTAAGTATTTTGAGAAAGTAAACAAGCTTTTTGATAAAGCAATTAGCCTTTTTGATAAAGTAATTAGCAAATATACGTAAGGATTAAAAATTACGGTTGTCCATAGCTTGCGTCCCGTAGAGAAGGGTACATCGGTTTTTGAATGAAAATATAAAACTAAACAAATTCTGCAAGTCTGGAATTTTATATGACACAGCAATAGCGATCGCTCTCGTATTGCAAAATTAACAAAGGAAATAAAAATCTAACCTAGCTAGCTGTGGTCAAAAAATAGTATATATTTTTACTTTGCAGTACTCTTCTTATTCATCGCACGCTATGCATTTTGGCAAAATTTGTATTTACGATAATCCAGACCGGAATTATTACTAGTTGGATTGTATAAGATACTTATGATAATTTAAGCATTAACCACAATTAGAGGTTGAGAATGGCGAGTACATCCAACGTCCAGATTACTATCGCCTTGCAAGAGCCTGGTTTAGATGACGATGAACTGCAAGACCAAACGCAGAGACTATTGCAACAGATGCTGGAACTGGATGAAGTGGAAGATGCTAGTCTTTACCGTGAAGCAGAAGCACCGGAAGGAAGCAAGTCACTTACAGGGCTAGCTGTGGGTTGGCTAACAACGCAGGTGAATGCCAAGAATATTAAAGCACTGATGGGATTTTTAGGCGATCGCCTTGGTAACAAAACTATTGAACTAGAAATCGAGTCTAATGGCAAGAAACTCAAAGTCAAAGCCAGTAGTCGGCAAGAGTTAGAAGCAGCAATTGAGGCAGCACAGAAATTTGTAGCAGGATAGAGAATCTCAAATGGTTAAGGTAGCGTTGCTGATTGGGGTGAGTGAGTATGAGCCTGGGTTAAACCCACTACCTGGTGCTGTAAAAGATGTTGAGGCGATGCAGCAAGTGCTGTTACACCCAGAAATGGGTGGCTTTACTGAGACAGATATTATGGTGCTAAAAAATCCCCAGCGCCAAGATATGGAGGAAGCTATCGAAAATCTATTTGCCCATCGTCAAAAAGATGATCTGTTAGTTCTCTTTTTCTCTGGTCATGGGATTAAGGATGACACTGGCAGACTGTTTTTAGCAACCCGCACCACACGCAAAACTCCCAGAGGTGATTTAATTCGCTCATCGGCAGTAGCAGCCAGTGTTGTCCATGAAAGCATGAGCCGCAGCCGTTCTAAACGGCAAGTTGTCATTTTGGATAGTTGCTTTAGTGGTGCTTTTGCTGAGGGTTTATCAGCCAAAGATGACGGCAATGTAAATATCCGTGAGCAATTAGGAGGAGAGGGGCGGGCTGTTCTCACTTCATCCAGTTCAACTCAATATTCCTTTGAGCAGCAGGGGTCAGACCTCTCAATTTATACTCGTTATTTGATTGAAGGAATTACAACTGGGGCGGCAGACCTAGATGAAGATGGGGTTGTCTCAATTGACGAGCTGCATGAGTATGCCAGCAGAAAAGTTAGAGAAATACAGCCGACGATGAGGCCAGAAATCTACACAAGTAGAGAAGGCTTTAAGATTCGACTTACAAAAGTTCCGCAAGGTGATCCCAAACAGAAGTATCGCAAAGAAGTAGCGCGGTACAGTAGCCGTGGCGATGTTTCTTTTGTGGGTCGCAAGACTTTGGATGCCCTCAGAAGCCGCTTGGGACTATCCGAGATTGAAGCAACTGCAATTGAAGATGAGATGTTAGCAGTTGCTCGTCAGGAATTTAAACAAAAGTTACAGCAATATGAGCGGGACTTTAGTGAGGCACTCCAGCAGCAAGTAGCTCTCAGTGAAGATGATCTCAATATGCTACGACAGAATCTTCAGCAAATTTTGGGGCTGAGGAATGAGGATACAATGCCAATTGAGGCGCAGGTTAAAGCCAGAATTGAAGCATATAAGCAACACCTGCAACTGTACAGGCAGTCGTTAGCTAAAGCAATGCGACAAGAGTATCCCCTAAGTCAACCTACTCGCCATCAATTGCAACAAATGCAGCATGAATGGCAACTTAAGGATGAGGATTTAGCTGCAATTGAAAATAGCCTTAGAGCAGAGGTGGAGGCATATCGACAAAAGTTACAGCAGTTTGAGCAGGCATTTATAAGAGCTGTGCAGCAGGAATATCCTTTGAGCCAAGCAAACCATAATCAACTGTGGCAACAGCAGCAACTCTTAGGTCTAAAAGCTGAAGATATTCACCCAATTACAGCCCGAATCATAGCAGAGGCAGAGGCCTATCAACAAAAATTGCAGCAGTATGAACAAGTAATAACTCAAGCAATTGAGCATCAGTACCCGTTTACAGAAGAGATTCGTGAAGAGTTAAGGCGATATCAGCACGTTTTAGAAATTAGGGATGAAGAAGTAGCACAAATTGAAGAAAAAGTTATTCGACAAAGAAACACAAATCAACCTCAAATTCAGCAATCAAATACTTATGAACCACCAGTAGACCAATCACATTCAATTGATGTAGATAAGTTTTTAGAAGAGGTAAAAGCAGATGAATTACCAACTCAGTTTTTATCAAAGCGAGTAACTCAGGTAATTCCAGAGACTAAGCCAGTCAAAACTCCTAAATTACCGCTACAGTTGATAGTTCCGCTAATATTTGTGGTAGCAACAGGTTCTCTAGGATTGTTCGTGAAGCAACTGCGATCGCCATCAGGCTTATTTCCATTTCTTCCCAATCCCACACCAACTCAAAAGCCTACCGCCGAAGCGACACCCGTAGCGCGATCGCTTGATAATCTTTCTCCTGGTTGGGTAATTAAAACCAATAATGACATCTCTTTGGGAAACAACCAATCACTTCCCCGTGGAGCTTTTTTAGAAGTTATTGAGAAAAAATCAAATCCAAATCCTGCTTCTGGAAGTTTTTTGGTGTCTATGCGAGTCTGTGCTAATAAAAGTACACCAACTCAAACTAATATAGTATTGATGGACTTATCCAAACTAAAACGCTTTGGAGTCTCTGTTTTACAATCAGATGTACCAAATCCATGTGCAATCGTCACGCAACCGTCAGCTATAGCTACTCCATAAGCTGACACCAGTCCAACTTAATCAAATACTCGATATAACTACAGTCTTGATTACTGTAGAATTTCAATAATTTTATTAATCACCTCTGTTAATTTTTCAAGTTTTATTTGACCTGCTTGATATAAAACAATTTGTTTATCAGCAGTAAAAATCCGATTTGGTCTGATATTACTGGATTGATTTAATCGACCGTAACTAAAATCACTATTATCTAGTTGAATAGCATAAATATCGCCAACAGCTTGGCTTGTAATTTGGCAAAGGATCATCTCCCTGAAGAGTAGCAATAACTAAAGCAGGTCTACGTTTTGTTTGAGTTAAGTCTGAAAATGGAAATGGAACAATAACAACATCACCTTTTACAAATCCTGCCATGCTGAATCTTCCTCTGGTATTAACCAATCTTTTTGCAGTGATGATTCACTCATAATGGTAATTTCTAAAGTTTTATCTTTCTGGTACTTGGCTTGCAAAAACTGAACAAAATCTAAAATTTCCTGTAACAGAGGTTCAGGTAATTTCTCTAGTTCTTGCGTAATCTGTTCTTTAAGCATAATTGTCTTGTTTTGTGTTTCGGCAATATCTAAAATAATATTTATCATATCGGGTTTTGAATTAAAATATAAAACCAAACAAATTATGCGAGTGTAAAATTTTATATGACACTCCAATAGCGATCGCAGATGATGACAATAGTTATTAAATTTGCGATCGCAACTCTTGATTGCTTTAAAATTAAGGTTATAGAGTATTCTTACTTTAAGATGATGTAAAATTTGTACCCTCAGAATGAGCCTCTTCAACCTATAGTAGGAGTGTCATGTTCCATTAAGCGCCTACGATGAAGAACTAGGTAATCAAATCGCAGTATATCTGCCTTTTAAATTATGGACTGGAAGTATAAGTGGAAAAATGGCTATAAACCAAGCCGAGATGAAGCGGCAAAAAACCCTCATTTGTTAGATGAGAGTCAGTTCGAGAACGAGCAAGACCGAAAGCTAGCTGAAGAATCAGCAAGGAAGCATTTGGGTATACCTGCACCAACTATAGACGAAGATCAGTCAATACTACCTCATTAGCTTCTTCTAATGAACAAGGTTGATAACGCCATTTCCAAAAAAGATTTTGCAACAAATAAACTGGCTATAGGGGCGTACAGATGTACACCCCTAATTATGTATCTCTAGCACTATGTACGCTCCACACCATTAGGAAGTTCGATAAAATGCAGATTTCTCAAATTTTTAATCGATTAAACAATAGCAAATTTACTAAGTTACTCAGTCAAACAGTAGCTTTAGGCGTAAGTGCTTTTGTTCTCCTCTCAACTAGTAATGCCAATGCCGCCGAGCAAGTTGTTTTAAAGTATGGTACTTTTCAGGGGCAAGTTTCTGTTCAAGAATTAAGTCAGTTTACAGAAACAGGCAAGACTACCCCCACATTACAAGCTTATTTAGAGGCAGCCAAACAAGATCCCGCAGTAGCTCGTAAAGCACTGAAAGCACCAATAAAAGCCGATCCTGCCTTTTTAAATAACTTACTGTCAAGCTGGGCAGGGCCAATTTTAGTTAACCAAATTGGTGAAGTAGTTCATCCCCCCGCAGGACAACTAGATCAGCAAGCGCTGCGAAGTGCTTTAAGTACATCTATTCAACAAAATGGTGAAGTTACACTCCTTGGAGCCATTCAGAATTATCCTAATACTTCTGTTGAACTTGAAGGCGATCGCCTCATCTCTGTTTATGAACGCCTAAGCAGTCTTGCAGAACTCTTATGATAGCTAGTTCCTGCTGAAATTTAATACCCATGAGTCTATCTTAGGGTTCTATTCTGTGACTGAGAAATTCCCTAACGTAATTGTAGAGTTAGGGAAAAGTTTATATGACGACTGACGTTTCTAGAAATATTAACAAGGATGTTAATGGAGCGCTGATAAGTGGTGTTCTCCTAAGTGTTTTCGGGGTGATTGCGATCGCAGCGCCTAATTTCACCACCCTATTCGCCGAGACTTGGATTGCGGTGATTTTGATTTTCGCTGGATTTACAAAACTAGTTTATGCCACTCAAACCCGCCACGAAGGAGGTTTTATTTGGAAACTTCTATTGAGCGGACTCTATATCGCAACGGGTATAATGCTGTTTGTTTATCCTTTTACAGGTATTCTCACACTGACTCTGTTGCTTGGTACCTTTTTGGTAACTGAAGGCACATTCGAGTTAATTCTGGCATTCCGGTTACGTCCCCAAGAGAACTGGACGTGGATACTAGGTGATGGCATTATTACACTGGTCTTAGGTGCAATGATTTGGTTCCAGTGGCCCTTCAATGCGCCCTGGCTTCTTGGCACACTAGTTGGTGTCAGCATTATTTTCACTGGAATTTCACGCGTAATGCTGTCATTGAATGCGCGTTCTACCTCAAATCCTCCTGACCAAGCAGCAAATCCTACTTAGTAGATAGAGTATGGGGAATGGGGAAAAACGATTACTAATGACCCATTCCCAAACTTGTTGAGTAGTGAAAGTTTAATAAGAGATTGTAGCAGCGATGCCTAGGTTGGGCTACGCCTACGCCAAGAAAATTGCTAAATTAACTAAGGAAATCAAAATCAAGGCCAGCTAGCTGCAATCTACGATGGTATCTATTGCTACTCCCTTCTCGGATATTCAAAACCATTGGGCACGCTTATTTATTACAGCCTTAGCTCAACGTGGTATTGTCAGTGGGTCGCCGAATGGCACATATCGTCCCGATAACTCACTCACTCGCGCTGAATTTGCCGCCATCATCGCCAACGCATTTGGCACAGTTACTAAGAAGCGGCAATACGTACCTTTTGTGGATGTACCCATAAATTATTGGGCAGCAGCTGCCATTCAAACAGCTTACGAAAAAGCATTTATTAGCGGGTTTCCTGATAAAAGTTTCCGCCCCGCCGAGCGAATTACTAGGGCGGAAGTTTTAATTTCTTTGGTAGCGGGCTTAGAAATTGCCACCAAGATAAAACCAGACCTCCTCTCAACACTCCCACAAATTTATCAAGATTCTATTCAGATTCCTGCGTATGGGAGAAATCAGGTAGCTATTGCCACTAGTGCTGGATTAGTGGTTAGTTTCCCAAATATCAAATTACTCAATCCCAATCTTGCAGCTACTCGTGCAGATGTAGCAGTAATTATTTATCAAGCTTTGGTGTATTTAGGCAAAGCAGAAAAAATTGCCTCTAGTTACTTAGTGCAGCCGCCAACACTAACGCCTACGCCCACACCAATACCGACACCAATACCAACGCCCACACCAATACCGACACCCACTCCAATACCGACACCCACACCTGTCGGTAGCGTTAGGGTAAATCATAGTCGGGAATTCCGAGGGGCGTGGGTAGTATCTGTGTGGAATGGTGATTGGCCTTCTAAGGCGGGACTTTCTGTTGCTCAACAGAAAGCTGAACTCACTGAGATTATTACTAAATTACAAGCGCTAAACTTCAATGCCCTTATCTTTCAGGTGCGGCCGGAGGGAGACGCTTTATATGAATCGCAATTAGAGCCTTGGAGTGCCTGGATTACAGGAACTCAGGGAAAAGCACCAGAACCATTTTACGATCCTTTAGCGTTTGCGATCGCAGAATGTCACAAGCGTAATATTGAACTCCATGCTTGGTTCAACCCTTACCGCGCCAGCACTTCCACCGACCCAGCTAAAACAGTACGTCCCCACATAGCAGCGACTAATCCAGAAAGCGTTTATTTATGGAAAACTCAACGCTGGATGGACCCAGGATTGAAAATAGTTCAAGATAGAGCTTACAACGTAATTCTTGATGTAGTGAAGCGCTACGATGTTGATGGCATTCACTTAGATGATTATTTTTATCCATATCCCATCGAGGGGCAACCTTTCCCCGATAACAAAACTTATGCTGCATATCAAGCAGCTGGTGGTTCACTCAACCTTGGTGACTGGCGACGGGACAATGTTAACAAAATGGTACAGCGTCTCTGGCAGGGAATTAAAGCAGCTAAACCCGACGTGAAATTTGGTATCAGCCCCTTTGGGATTTATCGCCCCGGACAACCTGCTGGCATTACTGGGTTAGATGCTTACAATGTGTTGTATGCCGACTCGAAAAAATGGTTAGAAGAAGGGTGGATTGATTATATTGCACCTCAACTTTACTGGCGCACAGATCAAACACAACAAAGTTATTCAGCATTGCTACAGTGGTGGACACAGGTAAACACAAAGCAAAGACACGTTTACGCTGGTAACAATTTGACAGAACCAAGCAACAAGAGTCGAGAGAGTGATGAGATTGAAAAGCAGGTGAAAATTAGTCGTAGCCAAGCAGGACGGTTATCGCTGGGCAATATCTTCTTTAATCTCGGTGTTTTGACGCAAAATAGTCAGGGCATTGCTGATAAATTCCAAAGTCTGCTTTATAACAAACCTGCGCTACCACCAACTTTGCCTTGGCAAGATACAACGCCACCCCCTCCACCCATTGGATTACAAGTCAATAACCGCAAACTGAGTTGGCAGCCTGGAGATAATCAGCCAGTTCGTTCTTGGACACTTTATCGGCAAACTGGGGATACTTGGACAATTCAGCGAATTTTGTCTGCTGGCACAACCTTCGCTACCGTTCAACAAGCGGGAACTTATGCCGTATGTGCGGTGGATAGATTGGCCAATGAGAGTGCGGGAACAGTGATTACAGTGAGTTGAACAAAGGTGCTGCTTAGACATCTCAAAAAATGATGTAGGCACAATTCATCAATTGTGCCTATCGAGAATTTATTTGTTGGAGTTCCCTTATGTGCAAGTCTATCTGCATAGTTTAGGCATAGCGATATCTATCTTTTTGAGGAACAATTGAGATTTGCATAGGTTTTAAGGAACGGATTAACCTTTCGGTAGATTAAGACAGAATCATCAAAACTGTATATTTGGATGGGGTAACACATAATTTGCCACAAAACCTCATGCTAAATCAGTAATTTCAAGATAAACAGATGAAATTTTGATTGAATTCTAGTTAATTTGTTCCTTATCCTCATAAGCCATGACATCCCCTGAGCCTCAAACTGATTTTGGAGAAAAAGCTCCACAAACCTCATTTGAGCCACCTTCTGGAAAACGGCGGTGGCCTTGGTTATTTTTAGCGGCACTACTATTGTTAGGGGGCGGAACAGCCCTCGTTTGGCGTTTGCTCACTCCGCAAAATTCAGCGCCTTCAACTACTAACGCTCAACCTCAAGGGGTAAGAGTCAAAGTATCCACAGTACAAAGCGGCATAATTGAGGAAAGTTCAGATTTTATTGCTAGCCTAAAATCCCAGCGCTCAGTCATCCTCCAGCCGAGGATTCAGGGCCAAGTTACCCAAATATTTGTGAAATCGGGAGATCCAGTAGCCGAAGGGGCGGCAATTATCCAAGTAGATCGTACATCACAAGCAGCGATCGCTCCTAACAATGCTGCGCCTCAAGGATTTTTATTGCAACTGGAAACTGCCCGCACTGTACTCAAATCTCTAGAAGCCCAACGAGCATCCTACGTTGCGAATGTGCAATTGTATCAACAGACCTACGAAAAGTATTCCATCCTAGCTGAACAAGGAGCCGTGTCTCAACAGACTCGCAATCAGTTTGCCGATCGACTTGCCAATGCTAAAACGAGTCTTGATGCAATTGATTCCAGGATTCAAGCCCAAAGAGCCAATATATTGCAGGCTGAAAAAACCTTACAGCAAGCTAATGTAAATACTCAAACACAACAAATCCAATCTGACAAAATTACCGCTCCCTTTAGCGGCACTGTTGGCAACATGGCTGTGAAAGTAGGTGATTTAGTTAATACTTCCACACAATTAGTTAATCTCACGCAAAATCGACCTTTAGAAGTCAACATCTCTGTGCCACTACAGCAAGGGCCGCAATTGCGTAAGGGAATGCCAGTGGAAGTAATGAATACACAAGGTCAAAAGCTGGGTAGAAGTAGAGTATTTTTCATTGCGCCTACTGCTAATAACGAAACACAAGGGATACTGATTAAAGCACTTTTTGACAATCCTAACGGTCAGCTACGTGCAGATCAATTGGTAAGGGCTAGAGTGTTTTGGAATCAGCGCCCCGGAATTTTAATCCCCACAACTGCAATGACTCGTGTAGGTGGCGACACTTTCGTGTATGTAGTTGAAACCGAAACATCTCCCCAAGGTGTATCTCAACAAGTAGCTCGACAAAAGCGCGTGAAGCTAGGCGAAATCAAAGGTAATAATTACCAAGTTCTTGAAGGATTACAACCAGAAGATAAAGTTATTATCTCAGGGTTGCTCAATCTTAGAGATGGCGCTGCGATCGTTCCAGAATCTTAATTAAGGGGAGTGGGTAGAGACGCGATTAATCGAGTCTCTACTAAGCATTTGGCAAGTGGAGGACATGAGATTAATAACCGAATGACAAAAGACAAAAGACAAATGACAAAATTTAACCTTAGTACAGTACTTTAACAGCAGATAATCACCTTGGTGAAGCAAAATAAAACTAGATTAATCTATGGCATCTTTATCAGGGAAAGTTGCAATTATCACTGGTTCATCGCGGGGAATTGGACGAGCGATCGCACTAAAATTAGCTGGTAACGGCGCATCTATTGTCGTCAACTATGCGGGTAATGCAGCCAAAGCAGAGGAAGTTGTTGCAGAAATTGAAAAGTTGGGAGTAGAAGCGATCGCTATCCAAGCCGATATTAGCAAAGTACCCGACATCCAACGCCTGTTTGAGCAAACACTTGAGCGTTTTGGTAAAGTCGATATTTTGGTCAACAATGCCGGAATCGCCTTCTATAAACCAATTACTCAGGTGAGTGAAGAAGATTTCGATGCGATTTTTGCTATTAACGTCAAAGGTACTTTTTTTACTTGTCAACAAGCCGCGCAACACCTATCAGAAGGCGGAAGGATTATCAACTTTTCGTCATCAACTACGGTGATGATGCTGCCAACTTATAGCGCTTATGTCGGAACTAAGGGTGCTGTTGAACAAATCACGCGGGTATTAGCTAAAGAATTGGGTGCAAAAGCGATCGCAGTTAATGTTATTTCTCCTGGCCCTACCGATACAGAACTATTCCGAGAAGGCAAAACCCAAGAACAAATAGATCGTTTAGCTCAAATGGCTGCTTTTGGCAAACTGGGAGATGTGCAAGAAATCGCCGATGTCGTAGCGTTTCTCGCTAGCGACGAAGCCAGATGGATTACTGGGCAAAACATCCGTGTAAACGGTGGAATCGCCTGAGATAATTAAAGTTCTCCTCATAAACCAATACAGTTCAGATAAGACCAAAACACTTGTCTGGACGGCGATTTATCGCGTCTCAAAAACCCAAAATTTTTGCCAGTAGCCCTTAACCCAAGCGTATTGCCTCATAAACGCGATATTCTCCGTTTCAAAACCTTAGCTAGTAACCTGGGCATTGCTAGTCCTGTTAGGGTAGGCGAAAATGAGACTGCTACTCCGATTCATTCGAGCTTTTTACTCGAATATAATTGTCCAAGAGCAGCTAACAAAACGGATTGCTAAATATGGGCTGAAAAAGTTTGTATAAACCGTTTCTAGCTTATACAAAGAACGGCTCGTTTATCCGGTTGTAGAGTCTGTGTTTTCGTACTAAATATCACTTCCCTGTCATCCAAAATTATGGATTTGTCCAACTTTACTACACTTCAAAACTTAGAAGCTGCCTTCGGTGGTGAATCGATGGCAAATCGCAAGTATTTGTTTTTTGCTGACGTAGCGCGTCAACTTGGGTTTCCAGACTTGGCAAAACTTTTTAAAGAAACAGCAGACCAAGAAACTGAACACGCTTTTGCACATTTTAAGTTGCTGCATCCAGAACTAGTGGTAGAAAATGCGGCTGCTTTAACTGATGAACAAAAGCGGGAAATTATATCTCGCTGTTTATCTTTGGCAATTGAAGGCGAGACTTATGAATATACTACAATGTATCCAGAGTTTGCTGCCGATGCTCAACGCGATCGCGACAATCCTGCGGCTGAAGAATTTCTCAAACAAGTTAAAGAATCTACCGATCATGCCAACACATTTCGAGAAGCTGCACACCGTTTTGGCTTGCTAAAATTCATCGAAAATTACCACGCCGATCGCTATGCTGAAGCTCTAGAAGTATTAAATGGAGGACAAACAGCAACCAGAGTTGCAGCTGAAGATCCTAAAACTCGTAAATGGATTTGTAGACAATGCAGCATGATTTACGATCCCGTTGCTGGCGATCCCGATTCTGGGATTGCACCTGGTACACCTTTTGAAGAAATTCCTGATGATTGGAAATGTCCAATTTGCGGCGCTAGCAAAAAAACTTTTAAGCCATTTGAGGAAAAAGTTGCAGCTTAGGACGACAATTAATTAGGCACTCTTTTTAGCATATAAACGCGAAGCGTCTTAAGCATACTTCGCGTTTTCGATTATTTATCGCAACAGAATTCAGGAGTCAGGATTCAGAATGGGTTAAATTCCCCGCCACCGCTAACAGAATGGATTGTGACCGAAAAAGATTATATTGCAACGCTTACGAGCATCTTAATTCTGACTCATTAATTCTGACTTCTGAAGTCTTCTTCAATGTTCTCAAATTAGCAAGCTAATTACCAGGTGGACACAATTGCTGCACTTTTTGAGGAAGTTGCCGACACATTTGCTGGAATCCTTGAGGATTAATTTGCCACCAAGCAAATAATCCTAAACTTGTACCCCCTACAAGCAACGCAAAAATTCCCCCCAGCATTACCAAGCGTTTACCCCGATTAGGTTTTGTAATTAAGGTTGGTGGAATTTCTGGGCTTGTAACTGATTCCTCTGAAGTATCTAAATCTAGATCCAAATCTAGATCCAAATCTAGCAAAGTTTGCGAACTTTCTGTGAAGGAAATTAATTCCTGTTGTTCCTCTAATTCCTGTTGTTCCTCTAATTCCTGTTGTTCCTCTAATTCCTCTAATTCCTCTTGTTCTTCTTTTATCTCTGCTTCTATAATCTCTTCTGGCAACGCCGGAGTCACAGGTACTAAATATTCGGGAGAAACACGGCAATAAGTGAGAACAACTGACGTATTATCACGCCCATTTTTTTCGTTTGCCAAGTTAATCCAGTTGCGGACAGCATCTTCAACTGTCATCTGGCCTTTTAACACGGGTATTGCGTAATCTTGCCAATATTGTTCCACCCTGTTATTATCACTTAAACCATCAGAACACAGTAGTAATATGCCATCTTCTTCCACAATAAATCGCTGAATCTTGAGACGTAAAGATTCTGCATTTCTTGTCCCCAACGCTTGAGTTAAGGCAGTAGCATCTGTTCTTATTAATGCTTTTCGATACAAACTTTTGGCAAAGCGGACTTCTCGCGTCGCCACATCATCATCTACTGTGAGTAGCTGACAATAGTTGCGAGTAATCCAATAGGCACGGCTATCGCCAACATTAGCCAAGTAAAGTTCATGGGTATTATTTGATTGCCACCCAGTACTTGTCTGTACTCGTTGTGGAACTTGCAACGCCATGACAATGGTTGTAGCCATACGTTCTTTACCTTGACGTTTTTGTTCGTTATTGCGGGCACAAATCACATTATTTACCACCCGTAAGCTTGCTTCTAATTGTTCTTGCAATAACTCTGGTGATACAAGTGCAGCTTGTTCTGTAACCTCCGCTAGTAAGGCGCGAATTTGCAACTTTACAGACTGCACTGCCAATTTACTGGCAACCTCGCCGCCTTCGTGCCCACCAATGCCATCACAAACAATTGACAAGTGGGACAATAAAGGCTCATCTAAGTCATTCAAAGTATTCGGGTAGCAAGCATCTTCATTTTGCGCCATAATCGGCCCAATATCTGTAGAGCCTGCCACTTTAAAAACTAGTGGTAATTCTGCCGCAGATGCTAGTAATAAACCATTGAGTTGAGTAGCAACATCATCCAACTCAATTTCCGTTTCACACATCTCCTGGACTATGTTCTGCAACCCTTTAGCTACTGATGTCTTTGCAGAAGCTACCCAAAACTGCCAACACTCCCCCAGATTTTTTAAACTCAGCTTCTCATCTTCTGATGTTTGGTAGAGTTCCAACAGTCGCACACACCAACCTTGGACTCTCAAGTTGTCTACTACCAGTAAACTGCGGCTAAGTCCTAATTCTGATAAAGGTGTCCAAAGTTGGAGAATTTGCCACAGCCAATAAACTTGTCGTACCGCCGTTGCTTGCTCCCAAGCCTCAACAATAGTTGGATAGATATTTCCTGTGTCATCTATCGGCACATTTTCTAATAACAAGATATCAGTTGTATCTTCCTCACCATCACTAGCAAACCCATAAGCTTGGGGCAGATGTAACCGTTCTTGATATAACCGTAGATAAGGAATTACTTCCTTCGGTAATTCTTCAGGGACATCTGGTGGTAGTCCTGGTTGAGTATCCAGCCAAATCTGGCGAGTAATTACTCCATATCTGTCTGCTACTTTTGTGCCTGGTGTAATTTGAGCAGACAATGAGCCAGTAGCCCAAAGATAACGGTGAACCAAGGGAGTTTGGCAACTTGCACAAACACGATCTCCAATAGGATTAATGGGGCTATTACAGCCTGGATTTATACAATAAATTGTCAGTTGAGTAGAAATCATAAAAGTATAAATTTAAAAACCAATCAACTCATGAATTTCGATTACATTTAGCTGGCAATGGCTTGAAGGCTAGAATAGACTGGATTTGTGTACCGCTAGCTACATCTGGTTACTGAAAGTAATCAAAATTATTGGTAAAAAGACCAAGTTTTGCTTTCTGTAAATAACTTACGTCTGGCTGTATCTAATCGTAGAAATGGATTTACGTCAATGTAGAGTCTAGGATGGCACTATGCCAAGTTTGACCTTAATCTGGCTTCTGGCGGGAGCAGTTTTGTGTCTCATGGAACTGTTCTTACCATCGGCGTTTGTCGCCTTCATGATGGGAATTAGCGCTTTTGTGGTGGCGCTGCTGTCTGGAGTGGGTTTGGGAAATGTATGGTTGCAAGTTGTAGTTTGGCTATTACTTTCCACATTTCTAATCATGCTTTCTCGTCGGTTTTTGCAACCACGACGACGCAAATCGAAAATTCAGGATGCAGTCATAGCCGAAACTTTAACCGAAATTCTGCCTGGTAAAACAGGGCGGGTGTTGTATGAGGGAAATTCCTGGCAAGCACGATGTGACGATGACAAATTTACTGTAGCACCCCATCAAAGAGTTTATGTGGTTAGGAGAGAGGGTACTACTTTGATTGTGATACCAGAAAATTTGTTGAATTCTTAATTATTGGGAATGGGGAATTGGGAATTGGGAATGGGGCATTGGTTATTTTCTTTATTTCCCCATCTCGTCCATTTCCTACTCTCTTTGACATTTAATACTTAAAAAATCAGGAGATTCACAATGGAACAGTTTTTTTTGCTCGTACTTTTAGCCCTTGGTGGTTCTGCCGTCGCGGGATCTGTGAAAGTCGTCAATCAGGGCAATGAAGCTTTGGTGGAAAGATTGGGTAGTTATAACAAAAAACTGGAACCAGGACTAAACGTGATCTTTCCTTTCATAGATAAAATTGTCTACAAAGAAACTATCCGCGAAAAAGTCTTAGATATTCCTCCACAACAGTGTATCACCCGCGACAATGTTGGCATTGAGGTAGATGCAGTGTTTTACTGGCGCATCGTGGATATGGAAAAAGCCTGGTACAAGGTAGAAAATCTCCAGGCTGCAATGATAAATATGGTGCTAACTCAAATTCGCGCTGAAATGGGGCAACTGGAGTTGGATCAAACTTTTACTGCTCGTTCTCACATTAGTGAACTTTTGCTACGGGATTTGGACGTTGCTACCGATCCTTGGGGAGTGAAAGTTACACGGGTAGAACTGCGAGATATTATTCCATCTCAGGCAGTGCGAGAATCGATGGAATTGCAAATGTCGGCAGAACGACGCAAACGCGCAGCAATTTTAACTTCTGAGGGTGAACGCGAAGCTGCTGTCAATAGCGCCAGAGGTAAAGCTGACGCGCAACTCCTGGATGCGGAAGCTCGTCAAAAATCGACAATTCTGCAAGCGGAAGCTGAACAAAAGGCGATCATTTTGAAGGCTCAAGCGGAACGTCAGCAGCAAGTTTTGAAAGCGCAGGCGATCGCAGAATCAGCAGACATTATTGCCCAAAAACTCCAGACTAATCCCAATGCTAATAAAGCAGTGGAAGTTCTGTTTGCTTTGGGCTATCTCGATATGGGCGCGACAATTGGTAGAAGCGATAGCAGCAAGGTATTGTTTATAGATCCGCGTACTATTCCTGCTGCTTTTGAAGGTATGCGTTCCGTTATCTCAAATGGTCAGGTTGACTCTAACGAGTTGTTTTCTAAGCAAATACCAGGATTAGAAAATAACCGCCCTGGTTAGGAGTGAGGAGTGGCATTGGTGTCAACTTCAGTTTAAAACCCTTTTCAAACTTCGTTTCCAGTCTCAGACTGGGAACGAGACAATCACAATTATCTACTGACAACCTTTTTCAGCTATTCTGACTGATAATTCCCCCATAGAGGTTAACTTCGCTAAAATCGGCATTATCGAAGTCGTTCCTCAAAATAGCACCACTAAGGTCAATAATGAGGATGGAAGTAAAATACGCTTTATTCCTCTCATAGAATTGGTATGATTATTGACCAATCCCAGTAGCTTGATTTACTTGGCATTGGCTGCACAACCCAAAAAACTCTAGGGTGTGGTAAAAAACTTTAAACTTATGGCTAGATTCTAACTGCTCTTCTAAATCATGCACGGGGCATTGATGAATTGGAATTGAGACACCGCATTGCAAGCAGGTAAGGTGATGTTTGTCTTGCTGGGCTAGGCTATAGAGGGCTTCACCATTAGCCAAATTCCGTACTTGTACTATGCCTTCGAGTTTTAAGGCTTCTAAAGAACGGTAAACTGTTGCTAAACCCATACTCTGATTTGTATTACGTAATTCTACGTAAATATCCTGGGCAGAAATGCCTTTTTTGATAGTTTTCAGCAGGTTGAAAATACGCTCTTGACTGCGGGTGCGTATAGCTCTCATAGACAATTATTTAAATATGCCACTGTAGTTGAAGCTGTTAGATGGGCTAATTGATCAATTAACTTTAACTGCTTCGTAATCTTATTTTCACTCAGTTGGAACAGAAAGTTATAGTATAGCGATCGCAGCATTCAGCAAAAGCCGTGCAAACCAAGTATCTAGCCAAAATTTTTGTGACACTTCGTCCTTCAGTCTTAGACCCTGCTGGTGTGGCTGTACAATCCGGTCTTCAGCAACTGGGATACGATAACGTTGACCAGGTGCGGATTGGCAAGTACATTGAACTCACCATCACCTCGACTGAGGAAAAGAAAGCTCGTCAAGACCTTGATCGCATTTGTGACCAAATGCTAGCAAATCCCGTAATTGAAAATTACCGCTTTGAGTTGATTGAAGTCGAAACCCAAACGGGAGTCTTTTAGGGCATTGGGAATAGGGCATTGGGCATTGGGCATGGGGCATTAAGCATTGGGAATAAAGAAGAGACAAGTCAGAGGGGGAAGACTTGTTCAATAATTCTCCATTCCCCATTCCCCATC
>NZ_JAAGOG010000443.1:0-1209 GCF_010747425.1 Nostoc sp. UIC 10630 | reverse complement strand
CTAGTAGTCTGCCAAGGCAATTTTGCTAGGTTATATTTGGATATAAACGCTGCATTTTTCGGCGAGCATCTTTGGTTTGAAAACCCCAATAGACACTGGCTTTTTGTTGATTACGTTGTTTCTCCCAAGCGGCAATCTCAGAAGTTAATGTTTCTGCATTAGGAATACGCCGTTCTAAACATTGGCGAGATAAAACAGATAATTCAATTTCTACTTGATTCAGCCAAGAAGCGTGTTTAGGAGTATAGTGGAACTCTAACTTTTGAATAATTCGACGTGCTTCTTGTGGTGGAAAAACTTCATATAACGCGCTGGGAGTATGAATATTTAGGTTATCAACTACTAAACGAATAATATCAGCATCTTGGTAATCAATATCTACTAACTTTTTCATTTGAAGAGCAAAGTCTACTTTTGTACGGCGCTGTGTAACTTCAATATGCCGCCATCCAGCCAAGGGTTGAAAACACGCGAATAAATTTACTGTCCCGTTACGTTTGTACTCGAAATCATAACGTTCAGGTTGCTCCGGCTCTGGTGGCAAAGGAAGTCTTACTTCTTCTACTAATTGGTAGGGACGTTCATCAAAGCAGACTACAGGGCGTTTAGGATCATAAGGCTCATTGTATAAATCCAAGATATCTTCCATTCGGAAAACATATTCTGCATTAATTTCAGGAATGCACCACTGTTCTTTTAACCACGGTTTGATTTCATTTTTTTTAAAGTTTGACGCACTGTTTCGTCCGAAATTGAATCTATGATACCAACGTTCACTAAATGATCCGCTAATAATTGCATTGTCCAACGTACTCTTCCAACTGGTGGATTAGAACAAGCAGTGGCGATTAAAAATGCTTCTTGCTTTTCATCTAATTTTTTAGGTTTTGGTGGATGAACTTCATCCTTTAAAGCAAAATCTAACCCACCAATGACAAATTTTTCCCGTATCCGTTGTACTGTCGCAACATGCGCTCTAACTGTGCTAGCGATCGCTTGATCCGTTTCTCTATCAGTTGCCATCAGAAGAATGTTTGCACGGGTTATGGTTCTTGCCTTATGCTTACCTTTCTTAATTATCGATTGCAGTTGAGAAACTTCATCTTCATCCAAGTCAACAATGTACTTTTTCGCCATGTTACACCCCATTTTTGGCTATTTTACCAATTAGAGGTTTTACTTAGCAAAGTTACCTTGGTAAACTACTAG
>NZ_JAAGOG010000442.1:0-1221 GCF_010747425.1 Nostoc sp. UIC 10630 | reverse complement strand
CGATATCTACTCACAACTGATGGCAATTAGCCAAAAGTCTATTGAGAACGCACATTACGAAACTGCCTATCATGCTTTGTGTGCCGCCCTGCACTATGCCCAAGATATTGGCGACGAGCATTGTCTAAAAGCTGTGTCAGAAGCAGCGAAAGCACAATCGGATTGGATTGACGCTCACGCTCCAAAACATCGGTTGTCAAGTCAGTCTACTATTTTACGCCAAGGTGTCAGCCTATATGACACGCTTCGCAGACAAGCAGCTACGCGGGCACTGCTTGTAAGAAGTAAAAAATAATTAAGCCTGCAAAATTTTCGTAATTCCTGAAAACCCTATTAATCAACATTTTAATTGGCCATTACCCCAAATTAGACATTGACCCCAGATGGACGTATTTATTAATTGATAAAATTCGTAATAAATTGGCTGTAGCGTATGTGTTGACAAAAAAATGGGGTTCTTAAGGGGGTGTAGACTCTCCCAATAGATGTATACACCGGACATTATCACCAGAAATAAATAAGCCCGCCACCCCCAATTCGTCTACTCAACAAGAATTACAGGTAAGCGAGAATACCTTAGACTAAGCAAAGTGCGATTGCTCCTAGATGCCGCCGCTTATCGCAAAGCGCGTTATTCTCACCGTGATAATTATACACTTATGCTGATGATGTTCCGCCACGGTTTAAGGGTGGGGAAAACTGTTAACTTATACGTTCTTCAAAGCTTTACGTTTTATCTCGTAGTCAATCACTAAATGAGCAAACCAAACAACGCTCTGTCATATTACAGGAAAAGAGCTTTTTATTTGACCTAATCAGGAGGTTATCTTTTAATCTTTATTCGACCTACCCACAAGTCTCGCCTCCTCTAAGACTACGACTTTTTCAGTCATATTTGGCGCTGAAAATCCTAATCACAGTACAGAAAGATTATGAATAACATCTGTGCGATTACGGTCGAATAAGTTTTGACGACAACCGACGTAACAAGCCTGTTCTCATTGAACTTATAGTTTTCGACACAAATGGGCATAGGAACCAATATTGAAGAAGAATTCAGCTATTCTGAATTCAGGAGTCAGAATCAAGACGCTCGATAGCGCAGCGTTAGCGACGCAGGAGCGTCTGACTCGCTAACGCTTCTCTACGAGACGCTTCGCCAACGCGAACGCTATCAGTCGGGGATTCAGACCCGCCACTGAATTGTTGCACCACCAAATT
>NZ_JAAGOG010000357.1:0-4311 GCF_010747425.1 Nostoc sp. UIC 10630 | reverse complement strand
CTTTAGAAATTTTAGATTACGCAGTTTATTAAACTGGCACTTTTCTATTAATTCTCCATAAAAGTAACCGAAGAACCCTTTTAACTTAATTCATAACTTCTGATTTGGAACTTTTAACTTTATTCTTAACTCTTTAGTTTTAACTCCTAACGTTTGATAAATTTTTATGAGCCAGAAACGCATCTTAGTGACTGGTGCAAGTGGTTGTATAGGTCATTATTTAACAGAAGCCTTAATTAAAGAAACAGATCACGAACTGTATCTGCTAGTTAGGAACCCAAGCAAACTACAAGTTGATACTAAAGCCCGTTCAGGTATCAACGTTTTAGAAGGTGATATGCAAAATATTCGCCAGTTTGCCGATTTACTATCCACAATTGATACGGCGGTACTCACAGCCACAGCTTGGGGTGGTGATAAAACATTTGATATTAATGTCGTCAAGACTATAGAGTTGCTCGAACTGCTAGATCCAGAACGTTGCCAGCAGGTGATTTATTTTTCGACAGCTAGCGTTTTGGATCACTACAATCAACCATTAAAAGAAGCCGGGGAAATTGGGACAGATTATATCCGTTCTAAATATGAGTGCTTAGAGAAAAAAGAAAAATTAGCGATCGCACCTAAAATTACCACAGTATTTCCTACTGTAGTGTTAGGTGGTGATGCGAATAAACCTTATTCTGCTGTCACATCTGGTATTCCAGAAGTGACGAAATATATTAATTTAATTCGCTGTTTGGAAGCAGATGGCAGTTTTCACTTTATCCACGGACGAGATATTGCCACTGTAGTACGATATTTAATTGATCATCCTGCCGAGAACGATCAACCACGTCGGCTTGTTTTGGGTCAAGCACCGTTAACTGCTAATCAAGCAGTAGAAGAAGTTTGTGCTTATCTGGGCAAAAAGATTTACTTTCGCATTCCTATATCTATAGCATTGGCTAATTTGATTATTGTTCTATTCCGCATTCAGATGGCTGCTTGGGATAGATTTTGTATGAACTATCGTCATTTCACTTATGAAAAATTCATAAATCCCAATAGTTTTGGCTTGCCGAATTATTGTGCAACCATGAGTGATGTTTTAACAATTAGTGGCGTTGAACGTGCTGATTGAGAAAATATCTATTATTTGCTAATGATAACGGTCATTTCTTGCAAAGATAAGCCGACACAAGCTGCCAGTTCTTCCAATGTCAATCGTTCGCGTGTGTTTGCTTCTAACGTAGACGTTGCGGCTGCAATGTAATCAGGATTAGCAAGATGATTGACATTCTTAGGAAAAGTTGCTTGGGAATAAAGGCTGGCAATACCTGAGCCTCCAGTAAATTTTTGTATTTGATAAGTGGCAATTAAAGCTGCTTGACGCGCTTGGAGATAAGCAACATAGTATTGTATGATAGCTAACCTTTTCTGCTGTCTAGCTTCCTGCCAACGAGCTCGTAAAATAGGAAGTTGTTGAAAAGTACTGATAAATTTAATCGGGTCAACTGTGACGGTTAAGGAAAAGCTATTTGAGCGTTCAGATGGGGAATTGGGTGATGTTGAAACTGTAGTTAGACCCGGAGATAATTCGATAGCTACGACATCCCTAAAAGCATTTAATCCCATTGCAGCTTTTGTTTCTAACACTTGGGCTGAGTTGCGTTCAGCAATAGCTACTAATTGCTCAATGATTTTGAGATCCTGCTGTGTAATCTCAGTTTGAAGTAGGTTAGGTTGATTACCGTAACTGGACTTATCTTCGGATGCAACCACAGGAAATATAGTACTGATAAATGTAACGGCAAGGAGAATCTTGAAACTTTGTGCAAAAGCTTTTGGGAGCCATCGTGCGATCATCTGATTGATTTATTCTGAAGCACTACACTTCTTTTCTAATTTGCTTCTATTTTTACGATACAGCTAAATGAGAATATTTATTATAAGTGTGGAGGCTTTTTCAAGAAATATAATTAGTAGATGGTGATAATATCAGTCTGTAAAGCCTTTAAATCAAAGGTTTGGATATCTATTCAGGATTTTAGACGATTAAATTCTTTACAAATTTTAGTGATAATATTTAACACACAGGCGATCGCCTATGACAGTTGCCTAAGTCCCAATACGGTTCGGATAAGGTTTTTTGATGACACGCCCCAGATCGCAAAGACGCGATAAATCGCAGTTTTTACAATAATCAGTCCTTTGTAGAGACGGCGATTCATCCCGTCTTAACTGAACCGTATTGGCCTAAGTCCTACTGATATTAATTTAGTTTGCAGCCTGGTGGTAGTTAGAGAAACCAGAAATCTCCTGATTCCTGTTTCAAGATGCTTTTCTTTTTGCCGATTAGCTGCAAGAATTCCAGTCGCTAGCCGCCGATTAAAGGGAAAAATATCGGTGGTAAGATAAAACAACTTTAATAAAAAGTCAATAGCTCTTTATTTTCGTTAGAGTGGGATAACAATCAAAGTGTGAGGATTGATACTACATGCGAATCTTGTTAGTGTATCCAATATTTCCTAAAACTTTTTGGTCTTATGAAAAAATCTTAGAGTTAGTCGATCGCAAAGTTTTATTACCACCTCTGGGTTTAGTCACAGTAGCGGCAATTCTGCCCCAAGAATGGGAATTCAAGCTGGTAGATCGCAACATCCGCGCAGCAACAGAAGAAGAGTGGGCATGGGCAGATGTAGTAATTCTCTCTGCGATGATTGTCCAGAAACAAGATTTACTTGAACAAATCCAGGAAGCCAAAAAACGTGGCAAGTTAGTCGCAGTCGGCGGCCCCTACCCCACCTCTGTACCTCACGAAGTTGAAAATGTTGGCGCAGATTTTCTGATTCTGGATGAAGGAGAAATCACTCTGCCCATGTTTATTGAGGCAATTCAACGGGGTGAAACTTCTGGAACTTTCCGCGCCACAGAAAAACCTGATGTCACAAGCACGCCAATACCCCGCTTTGATTTATTAGAATTGGATGCTTATGACATGATGTCGGTGCAGTTTTCGCGCGGGTGTCCCTTCCAGTGCGAATTTTGCGACATTATTGTTCTCTACGGGCGCAAACCACGCACCAAAACCCCAGCACAATTGTTAGCAGAGTTAGATTGCCTCTACGAATTGGGTTGGCGGCGGGGTGTGTTCATGGTGGATGACAACTTTATTGGCAACAAGCGAAATGTGAAATTGTTGCTGAAAGAGTTAAAAGTCTGGATGGCAGAACACAAGTATCCCTTCCGATTTGACACTGAAGCTTCAATTGACTTAGCCCAAGACGCAGAAATGTTGGAGTTGATGGTTGAGTCTGGTTTCTCGGCGGTGTTTTTGGGAATTGAAACGCCGGATGAGGATAGTTTGCAAATGACCAAAAAGTTTCAAAATACTCGCAGTTCTCTAACTGAGGCAGTGGAAACCATTATCAAAGCGGGATTGCGCCCAATGGCTGGGTTTATTATCGGCTTTGATGGCGAAAAAGCAGGCGCAGGCGATCGCATTGTCCGCTTTGCGGAACAAGCAGCTATTCCCTCTACTACCTTTGCCATGTTGCAAGCGTTACCTAATACCGCGCTTTGGCATCGCCTGAAAAAAGAAGGACGACTGCGGGAAAATCAAGATGGCAACATCAACCAAACAACGTTGATGAACTTCTTGCCCACCCGTCCGTTAGAAGAACTTGCTAGAGAATATGTTGAAGCATTTTGTACTTTATACGACCCAGTAAATTACTTGGATCGTACCTATCGCTGTTTCTTAATGATGGGTTTGCCGAGTTGGAAAGCGCCAGCAAAAATGCCAGAGTGGATAGTTGTCAAAGCGTTGTTGATTGTAATTTGGCGACAAGGAATCAAACGGGAAACCCGTTGGAAATTCTGGCACCATTTGTTTAGCATTCTCAAGCGTAACCCTGGAGTGATTGAGCATTACATCTCTGCTTGCGCCCACAACGAGCATTTTCTAGAGTATCGCCAAATTGTGCGCGATCAAATTGAAAGTCAGCTAGCTGAATATCTCGCACAAGGTGCAGAACAGCCTTATGTGCTAGTAAAGGAAAAAGCCGAGGAAAAAGCTGAAGCGGTAGTTAGTTAAACGTGGTAACGGATAAGCCAATCGCAAGTGATTGATCGCATCTTCACCCGTACACTTGTACGGGTAAATTGATGTTTATAGCTAGTGGCATTTATGAATGAAAATAGTTTTTGTAGAGGCCGGTTTCCCCCCTGCCTCTCAATACTTCTCGATTAAGCATTTTTAATTCGGAATCGGATTTTGGGTAAAGGGAAAAGGGTAAGGGTTAAAGGTTTTTTCTTTCCCCTTCCCCC
>NZ_JAAGOG010000356.1:0-4318 GCF_010747425.1 Nostoc sp. UIC 10630 | reverse complement strand
GAAGACACCGTTCGACTTGCATGTGTTAAGCATACCGCCAGCGTTCATCCTGAGCCAGGATCAAACTCTCCGTTTTGTTGTGTTTCGAGTTTGTGTATCCGAAAAATATTTTTTCGGAATCCTAGTTACTAATTTTGATTATTATCTTTTTGGAAACCCAAAAAGTAAAATCCTTTGACGAGGATTGGTTTTTCTTTAAGCTTTCAAAGTATTATGTTTTTCAGGTTCAGTGGTGGTTGGCTTCTCTCGCCTTTCCACTTAACTAGAGTAACTAGTCATCCCCTGGTTTGTCAAGGGGTAAATTTATTTTTTTTCTAAAAGGGCAAATCTCCTGGCTGGCATTACTTTCAGGTGAATGGCTTAAGCAATATAAGGAAGGCATAGACGAAGTAGCTGAACTTTACTGTGTAGATAATGCATATAGCTAGTTAGTGTTTCTAAATTGGCTCTGATGCAAGCTGACTGATTATAGTAATCATTATCGAAGAAAGGTAGGAGGCAGTTGCCTGAACTAACTATATATAAGAATATAAAAGCATAGTTGTTCCAGAGCCACCGGTTAAAGGCTCCCATTTTACAACTAGATGCCTACCCCAAAAGATTCGTTACAGTGAGTCTAGCGCTGTAGACGGATTTCACAATTTATAATAAGTTTTTGAGAAAAAGCTAAAAACTAGACTAGGCAATAAATACAGATGATCCGACCGCGTAAGGTCTTTGCTCAACATTGGCTCAAAAGTGAAAAGGCGCTCGACGCAATTATTAAAGCAGCGGAGTGTAGAGAGTGCGATCGCTCCGTCAAAGGCGATCGCATCCTGGAAATTGGCCCTGGAACTGGTATTCTAACTCGTCGTTTATTACCCTTAGTGCAATCTCTGATTGCAGTTGAAATAGACCGCGACTTATGCCATCTGTTGTCAAAGCAACTGGGTAAGACTGGAAATTTCTTATTGCTGCAAGGCGATTTTCTCACCCTGGATTTACCATCTTATTTGGTAGCCTTTCCCAATTTCCAAAAGCCAAACAAAGTAGTAGCCAATATTCCCTACAACATAACAGGGCCAATCATTGAGAAACTACTGGGTACGATCGCAAATCCTAACCCCGAACCATTTGACTCTATAGTATTGCTGGTACAAAAAGAAGTGGCAGAAAGGTTGTATGCTAAACCAGGGTCAAAAACCTTTGGGGCGTTGAGCGTGCGGGTACAGTATTTGGCTGAGTGTGAGTTAATCTGCACAGTCCCAGCCTCTGCATTCCATCCAGCGCCAAAAGTTGATTCAGCAGTGGTACGATTACGTCCCCGAAAAATAGAAATACCAGCGCTTAATCCCCGACAGTTAGAGACTTTCTTAAAGTTGGGGTTTGGTGCCAAGCGCAAAATGTTACGAAATAATTTGCAATCTGTTATAGAACGCGATCGCCTGAGCCACTTACTGGAACAATTAAAAATAAATCCCCAAGCCAGAGCTGAAGATATCAGCGTTCAGCAATGGGTAATCCTAGCAAATGAACTGGCAGTAGAAAGTGGGGAGCAGGGAGTAGGAATATAGATGACAAGATAAAATAGATTTTTTCCCATTCCCCAATTCAGCAT
Source organism: Nostoc sp. UIC 10630 (assembly GCF_010747425.1). Taxonomy (NCBI): domain Bacteria; kingdom Bacillati; phylum Cyanobacteriota; class Cyanophyceae; order Nostocales; family Nostocaceae; genus Nostoc; species Nostoc sp. UIC 10630. The sequence continues at coordinate 2,721 of NZ_JAAGOG010000356.1, read as the reverse complement.
TCCCCATTCCCCATTCTTATAAAATGCGTTCCTACAGCCTAATTGCCCCTGCTAAAATCAACTTATATCTGGAAATAATTGGGTATCGCCCTGATGGTTATCATGAGTTAGCCATGATACTTCAAAGTATCGGACTTTCAGACAAGATTGATGTGCGTTCCATTAGCACTGACAGCATTCGTGTTCACTGCAACCACCCACAAGTACCGACAGATAAAAGTAATCTGGCATACCGAGCAGCAGAATTAATGGTCAGGCAATTTCCCGAAGCCTTTGCGAAATATGGCGGTGTGGAGATTACCGTCAATAAGCAGATTCCTGTAGCGGCTGGGTTGGCTGGGGGTTCGACGAATGCAGCAGCTGTGTTAGTGGGTATAGATTTACTGTGGAAGTTGGGATTAACTCAGTCTGAATTAGAAGAGTTAGGAGGTACACTCGGTTCAGATGTCCCATTTTGTGTAGCGGGTGGAACTGCGATCGCAACAGGTAGGGGTGAGCAACTTTCTCCCCTACCGAGTTTAGATAACATATATATAGTATTGGGGAAATACCGCAGTCTGGAAGTTTCTACACCTTGGGCATACAAAACCTATCGACAGCAGTTTGGTCATTCTTATATTAGAGAGACCGATAATTTGGTAGCACGTGCTAGTGCAGTTCATTCAGGAGCAATAGTAAAAGCTATCTTGCATAAAGATACGAGAGAAATTGCCCAAAAATTGCACAATGATTTAGAGCGTGTGGTATTGCCAGCCTATCCCCAAGTTTTGCAGTTGCGAGAAGTGTTTGCAAATCAGGAAGGCGTGTTAGGAACAATGATGTCCGGTTCTGGCCCAACAGTATTTGCTCTTTTTGAGTCTCAACAGCAGGCAGAACTCGTTTTGCAGCAAGTAAGGGAAGCAATTATTGATGAGGACTTAGAATTATTTGTAACTCAAACAATTACGCATGGTATTAAAGTGACATCATCTGTTTAAATAATTATTTTTCATTAATTAAAAATAATGTCCCAACTAAAAATCTGAAATCCAAAATCCTATGAGTGACCAAAATTTAACGCCACAAACGGATACTAAAATGCCGGTAGCAGCAAGTCCGTTACGCTGTCTAATTGGGGCAGTAATTTCTGGAGGAATGGGATATGCAATGTATTCGCTGATGATTGCGATCGCTACAAATTTTGCTGCTAAACCCCTCCATTCAATTAATCCATTAGTAATTAAAATTTCCTCTGCTGTTCGGACTCTGGTTGTTGGTGTAGTTGCTTTAGGAAGCGGAATATTTGGTATAGTAGCAATTGGTTTGTTGGCTCTGGGAGTGCAATTATTAATGCAGCAGTTGAGCAAGCAAAAAAGTAGTGAAAACTAGTAATTTGCTTTTAATCAGCAACCTAAAGGTACAAGTTTTTCTAATGCACCATGATTTTTGATCAATTGTAGCTTCGCGTTTTTAGAAGACTGAAAAAGTTGTTGCTGTTTTCTCCAAGTTTTGGGAGAAAGCCCGTGGTGTTGACGAAACTGACGAGAGAAATGACATGTATTTTGATAGCCCAGTGCAATAGCAATCTGGTCGATTGTCTGATTAGTATCTCTAAGTAAAGGACGTGCTGCTGCCATTCGACGCTTAACAATCCAAGCGTTTACAGTTTCTCCTGTTTGTTTGGCTACTCGGTTAGTCAAGTAAGCAGGCGAATAACCAACCGCAAGAGCCACATCAGACAAAGTAATTCCTTGGCGATAATTAGCTTCAATAAAGTCGAAAACCGCTTTCAGTTGGGGAACAGATGGAAAAATAGACTCAGAGTTGAACGATGAAGGTGGTGATTGAGCGGCTTGATGAGAGTTAGTAGCGTACCAATACCTCAAAAAAGCTTGCTTTTCTAATCGGACAGTGATCGCTCTGAGCAAATCTTCTATACTAGAGGGTTTAGTCAGATAATCATCCGCTCCCAACTCCATACCTTTGCGAACATCTGTTTGAGTATTACTCCCAGTCAAAAAAATGAAAGGAATAATTGCTGTGTGAGGATCTTGGCGCAACCTAGCCAAAACGGTGTAGCCATCCATATCTGGCATTTGAATATCGCAAATCACTAAGTCGGGTAAATGCTGTTGTGCTTTCTGGATACCAGCTACTCCATCTTCAGCACCTATGGTGTCAAAACCTTGAGCCTCAAGAACCTCTAAGAAGAGATTGCGAGTAACAGCATCATCTTCAATTACAAGAATTTTTTTCGACGATTCGTATCTCATTTTTCCATCACTAGGATTTTTGTGGCAGGGAATGATGACCAAATTCTATGCCGAGTCATTTGTCAAAAAAGTTATGTGTGTTGAGTTGAAAATGATTATTAATTAACAACTCAGAACACTACCATTAGGAAACCAGCAAATCTCTAATTCTGGCTGTAGCACCAATGAAGAGTTAGATTGAACTAACGTAATAAAGGCCAGAATCCATATCCCTAGTCACTCGGTTAAATAAGTCAGTGCTATAGCCATTGATGAGTTGCTAATCATAAATTTCTAAAATCATCATGGTGCTATTGGCTATTTATAAATAAATGGAATTCAAAAGAATCAGAAGTTATTTAGTGCTTTTAAAGATAATTTTAACAATAAAAAGAGAGATTTTTATATTGGTAATATAAAGATATTATTGCTAGATACATAAGTAAGCACTATCTTACTATTCATTCAATATTAGAAGAGTAAACTAGTG
>NZ_JAAGOG010000037.1:0-50026 GCF_010747425.1 Nostoc sp. UIC 10630 | reverse complement strand
GTCTTGTTAAATAATCATTTCTAGAGAATTGACATAGGTAAGTGTTTTGTACATTTGATAATTTATAAATGAACAAAAATTTAATTTTTAAATCAATTCCTAATTTACTAATTTCTGATTTTTACATCCATATTAGAGTTGGCTTGTCTAGAAATGGATATAGCTAATAATCAAAAAAATGCCCATGCACATTTCTACTGGTCTTTGCCCAGTTTACTGGAATATGCTTTATTCATGGCTCTCAATAGTGCTGTATCTACTTGTTTACAGCTTATATCCTAAGAGCTTTTTTGAGTAGACCTCTTGCAAAAAAGTTTTGTGGTAAATTAAAGCGTTAAACAAATTGTCAAAAATTTAACTAGCATTTTGAAGGTCATAGTTATAAATGCCTGCAATTAAGGTATTTAACTAAATGTAATTGTTGTTATTACTATATTGATCTATAAAATCTATACCAAATTTTAGTTCTATGTGTCATGCCAATTTGGCACAAGTTTTTTTGTAACTGGGAGTTTAGACCAGCGCGAACGTATCTTAGGTGATTTCTAAGAAGGAATTTACCAATAAAATTCAGGAAGTTACCCTCCTGACTTAGGCATCCACATAGCAATTACATTAGAGCAGTTAGCTACGTTGGGGAGTTGAACTATTGTGGAAGTTTTTAAAGATGCACTTAAAACTTGACAAATTAATTACCAAAAACGTCTTTGATTTTTCATCTACTTTTACTTGTCCCAACACTAATTTATTTGTAGTCGCCCAAGCGCTTACCATTATAATTGCGCTTTGGTTACTACTTGTATCATAAGAACCGCGTAAAGTTTTCCCATCAATTACAACCACTTCCTTAGAAGTTATCTTCTGTATTGATTTTATCCAATCTAGAAAACATGACTGAAACTGTTGGGGATTTATCTGTGCAAATACTCGTGCGAATGTATCATGTCACGAGATACCATTTGGTAGGTCTAGAAATGTTTTTAATCACTCATACTTGGCACATCCATAAGTCTCTATTGCCACCCAACCATCTGCCCCAAAAATCACAGCACACACGGCAATCGTTATGATATCCATTAAGTTGTGTCGCTTTGTTCGATCTATTCGTGGGTCTTCTATTCTCAAAAAATGGTCAGTAATTGTTATTTTTGGCTTCAGCTTCATAGAGAGGAGAATCAGAATGAAATTCTTTTTGAGAGCAACTGTTAAAATACCATGTTCTTTAACCACTCCCTCTATAATGATTATCATTACTATATAGGTGAATATTTAATTTCCTCAAAGCCTTATTTGATTAGGGTTATCCTAAATTCTACTCTGATTCAGGCTCGTCAATATTTAGATGCGTTTGCTCTGTTAGTAAGTGCAAAGCGGCGCTATGATCCTGATAATTTGCTAACTCCAAGTCCAGGGATTCTTGAAGCATCAGCACCCAAGCAAGAAACGATTACTTGAGATAGCTGTTGGGGAAGTGCGTACTTCTGATAAATGCTTATTTTTTCGATGTCAACAAATCAAAAACAGCGATCGCTTTCTGAAAGAGATTCACTCGAAAAAGCGGCGTTGCATAAATACGGAATGAATTGGCGGGTGAAAGCATTGATAACTCATTCCAAATTTGGCTAAATTATCCCATGATTCAGCAACGCCTGAATCGTTTGTTGCCCTTGTCTTCTTTGCTGATCCAATAGTATCTTTTCAAGATTGGATTGTTAATTAATTATTTTTCGCCTCACCATCCCATAAATTTAACCTATTAACCAGAGTCAATAATTACAAGGTCATAGGCTTCTATAACTGTAATGTGGAGACTATAAAGTCTATTACCTCTTAATACAAACCATTGAAATTAGTTTTTTGACCGTTACAAACTATGCCTAATATATTCAACCGATAAATTTTCAGGTTATCTAAAGCTATTTTTAGTATTGAAGAATTTGTTTTGTGAATTCGAACTACTATCAAGAGTCCATCAGTGTGGGGTGCTATCAGGCTAGCATCAGCTAATCCCACTAGGGGAGGTGCATCATAAATCACTAAGTCAAAATTCTTCTGAAAATCTGTCATTAATTGCTTCATTTTTGAAGATGAGAGCAACTTTGTGGGATCGGATGGTACTGGTCCAGCTGTGATTACAGATAGTTTGCTCATAGAAGGTAGTTGTCGAATTACTTCTCCCACTGGCAAGTTTGTAGAAATTAAATTGCTTAATCCCCAGAGATTATTTAAATGTGAGAGATTGTGAATTGTGGGTTTACGAAGATCAGCGTCTACAAGTAAGACTCGTTGCCCCATTGCTGTAGCTATCTGAGCTAGATGAAGGGCTATGGTAGACTTGCCATCACCAGGCATAGCTGAACTAATAACTATGGAACGAAACGGGCTATCAGAACTGAGTAGTTTAATATTTGTATAAACTACCCTTAAAGCTTCGGAAAAGTTGGAAGAATACTCACCATGTTCTTCCTTTGGTAAAACACTCAGTTTAGCAGTCTCCTTAGAAAGAAAATTTGGTATCCTTAATAAAGAAAAAATTTGCTGAGAAGTGTGGTTTTGCTGAGTTTGAATTTGCTGTTCAAAAGGAATATTTCCTAACAATGGCTGCTTAACTTTTCTTTTCAGATCATCGACAGTATGATAGGCATTATCTAGCTTTTCCATTAGTAAGACAATACCAATTCCTGAGATGATACTTGCAACTAATACTAATACAAAACTGCGTAGGGTATCAGAAGAAGAAATAGGAATGTCCGGTGTAGTTGGTACTTGAAGTAATTGCCAGCCCAGCTCTGTTTGGGATATTTGAATTTGGAGATTCTCGCGGGTTGATAAAAACCGATTCAAACTCTCATTTGCAAATTGCAATTTACGCTGTAATTCAGTGTACTGTCTTGTTAGAATTGGCAGTTGGTTGCGTCGCTGTGCAAGTTTCTGTTCTATTTTGGTAAGTTCTTGACTTTGCACTTCTAATTTCTGAAGTTGCATCTCTACTTCTGCAAATTTTACACCCAATAATTGCTGTGCCTGTTTACCTAGCAAAGGTAAAAGACTAGCTCGTTTCTCTTTCAATGTTTGAATGGTTGGGTTTTTGTCCTGTAAACGAGTTGATTCAGTTGCAATCTGAATATCAAATTGACGTATTTGAGTAATTAACTGCTGATATAAAGGAGCATTATTCAGCATTGCTGTTGCGCCATTTTTTTCTTTTAGACTTGTTAAATTAGCACGAGCTTGAGCTAACTGTAGATCAATCTCTTGTCTTTTTTGAGATAATTCAACGGTTTGTGATGAGATTTGCTCTGCTTGGGATTCTGGATTGTCAAAATTGTAGTTTTGTCTAAAAAATTGCAACTCTTTTTGGAGTTGATCTACCCGATTTTGTGTTAAAGGTAATTGGTATTCAACAAACTGAAGTCCTTGACGTAATTTGGTTTGCCTCCTGATTTTGCTGTAGTCTAAGTAATCTTTAGCGAGCCTCTGTAGTACGGCTTGAGTTTGATCTTGATTGTTACTGTGATAGCTAACTAATATAATCTTGGTTTCACCTAATCGAGTAATTTTTAGAGAATCGATCAGAGAATAATAGTTTAATTCTGGATAAGAAGCTTGTAGCCGTTTAAGAGTATCTCTCATCAGTTCAGGACTTTTAAGAACCTGAATTTGGCTTTCATAATCTAGACTAGACATCTGTGAGTTAGAGTCTTTGACAACATCCACATCTGTGGAGTCATCATTCACAGGTTCCACTAACAGTTGAAAATTGCCTTCATATTCTGGGGGTTTCTGCTTTAGCACTAAGCTAATAACTGCAATTGTCATAACAGTAATAGTTACACCTGTCATAACTAGCGCTCTTCGCCGTAAAACACCCAGAAATTTTTGCACACTCCATTCTTCTTCCTCTTCAACCCACGGAACAAGTTGATTTTGTTGATTTTGAAGAGATGGAGATACAGAATTATTACTGCTATCAGAACTGGAAGGTTGGGAAGGATAATTCTCTATCATATTCTTAAATATTTGGTAATAAGTTAAACAGAATTTAGTAGAAAGAGTTTTATAAGCTTCTGTGAGATAAATTTCGATACGACCAACAATCTATACTATATTTGATATTTACTTAATAAACTTATGATGAAATTACAAGTCTGTATTCTTTAATCCATTACACAAATAACGCAAGCTGCTAGTTAGGCTCGTTAAATAGTATGAAATAATACAAGCAATTTAGTTTAAGTATAAGAAAGTACAAAATTTTAAATTTTCTACTTAATAAACGTGAATTTTGCTAATGATATCCAAATTATTCTCTCATAAAAACAATTTATTTTTGGATTCAGTGGAAACACAGGCAATAGTTAAGTGCTTAAGTTAATAATTAAGGGATATAAATTATTGATGCTTGGCATCAAGTGGAGTTTTCGCCATACTTTTACTACGGCTGTGGCAGCTTGTAAATGCTGATTTCTACCAAATTCTAAGTAAATGCACCGAATAATTAATTCCTCGGTCGATCTCTTTCTTTGCATACTTTGCAGTTCATTAAATAAACATTAAGTATGTTTTAATACAAATGCAGTACGACCTTATTTATTATACTTTTATTTTCCCAGTATATTATCTAAGTCCTGTTCAACAATCAAACAGGAGTCCCGATAGCCCATAAAACTATTATTTTATAAAGTTTTAGATTAGATATACTTTAAAAATATAAATTTTTAATGAAGTAAATGATTCGATATGTAAACATGATATTGTGAAATTCTCAGTGTTGCATATAAAAAGTAATAAAGCCTAAAAGCTTTAGTTATAAAGTTATATGTAACTAGAGAAGCTCAAACAAAAACTAAACACTACTCAAAACAAAACATTCTAGAATCAAATTGTGAATAGTAATCATAACTCCAAATATCTCAGTTGACTGAATGTTACTCAAACAATAGAGACTGCCACCAACTATTAAATCTCTTTTTAGAAGTTTAAGTAAGTACCTGCTCAACCTGTCAAGGACTTGCTTTACCACATAAAAATATTACCTTCTCTCTAAAATAATTTGTTCTCGGCTAGAAGTATTTTCATCATTTTTGTGTTCTCGTATCTGTTAGAGAAGTGTGTATATAAACTAGAAAGAGTGTTCTGTTAGTTAGCCTTAATAGGTTATAAGATAATGCCTAAATGTGCAAGGTTCAGAGGTCTTTTAAGCTATTGTGGGGTGACGAACTATACTCTACTTGGGAGCGTGAACTAAACAAACTACAAGGTTTTCAGTTTAGTTAGGGTATGCCAAGCTGTGGCTAACGTGCCGAAACAAAACTAGTCTTGATAGTAGTTTATATCAATGAATTAGTTTTACGAAAATTGTAGTTTGTTGAGTCAAGCTTTCTTAGTGAATATTAAGCCAGATTTGTAAATTCTTACAATATAGTCTAGATGTGTTTTCTAGATTATTTCGAGTTTATACGGGTTTTGGATAACAGTTTTTTCTATTTCAGACGAGGCCATAGACTATGAGACTTAATCAATGGATTAATCAAAATTTTTTGAAATCCATTTCTACTCCTTTAGATGCAAAAAAAGATACAAAAAACAAGCCTTCTGTAAAAGCTCAACAATCAATTAAGTTATCTGTAGTTACCCAATTTTTCCCTCCGGATTATGCCGCTACAGGGCAGTTGATTGAAGAATTGGTGAAACAGTTAGGGCAGCAAGGAGTGGATATTGAAATTTTTACAAGTCAGCCAGGATATGCATTTCGTTCTGATACGGCCCCAGCAGTTGAATGGGCTGACCAAATCCGAATTCAGCGATCGCGTACTGCTCAACTCTGGCCGGGAAGAATTCGTGGCAAAGCCATTAATGGTGTGCTATACACCTTGCGGGCGACGCTCTATTTGCTGAGAGGTTCGCGTCGCAACAATGTATTATTGCTAACTACAGCGCCCCCATTTTTGCCAGTGATCGGATATCTAGCCTATATCTTATTCAAGTTACCTTATGTATGCGTATTGTACGATTTGTACCCTGATATTGCGATCGCGCTAGGTGTAATTTCAAAGAGTAACTGGCTGGTGCGATTGTGGCGTGCAATCAATAAACAGGTTTGGTTAAAAGCCAAGGGGATCATAGTACTTAGCCCAGCGATGAAACAACAGGTAGTTGCACATTGTCCCCAAGTAGCTGATAAAGTTTCTGTAATTCACAGTTGGGCTAACCCAGAAGCGATCATACCGATTGCTAAGAAAGAAAACTGGTTTGCCTGGAAGTATAACCTAGTTAACAAATTTACCGTACTCTATTCTGGCAATATGGGTCGTTGCCATGATATTGACACCATGTTGGAAGCTGCAAAGCAATTGCAAGATGAGCCAATTCAGTTTATCTGCATTGGTGGTGGTGCCAAACGCCAAGAATTAATTATGGAAGTGGAGCGGTTAGGACTGACCAATTTTACATTTCTACCTTATCAAGATAAGCAGGTATTACCTTATTCTCTAACAGCTTGCGATCTATCAATAGTCAGTGTAGATGCAGCTACAGAGGGTTTAGTTGTTCCCAGCAAAATTTACTCAGCTTTAGCCTCTGGTCGACCAATAGCAGTAATTTGCTCCAAGACTTCATATTTGAGACAACTCGTAGCTGATGCTAGTTGTGGTAGCACATTTGACAATGGAGATGGTCAAGGTCTAGCGCAATTTATTCGCTTTCTGAATCGAGATCCCCAAATAGGAGAGCAGATGGGCAAAGCCGGTCGTCAGTATTTGCGATCGCACTTCACACCTAAAGTGATCTCTAAACAATACTTGCATGTTTTACAGCAGGCAGTATTTGATGAAATAATCACCATGTCTCGAAGCGATGTAAAGTAATCATATTTAGGTTTATTAAATTTCTATGATTTTGATAAACCTTAAACAATTCGATCCACAAATTTTTGGTTGCATGGTATAAGACTATTAGGAGAAAAATAGAGCATTAAAATCTTTTAATCTAGTCAAAAACTAACTCTTTGCAAAATCATTTTTTCAATTGCAGAGGAAGTAAATTAATTAAAAAACAAGGTAAAATAAAAACAAAATCATCATTTATTATTGAATATTTTTGCAATATTTTTTAGGAGTAGGGCTTTGATGGTCTTATTGATCTCAGTCCCTCCAACATAGCCTTCCTTGCTCATGGTTTTTGTCTATACAGGAGGTGAAATTACAGATGAGGTGTGACCGAAATCGGAAACGTTCCAAGCGAAGAGCAATTTACTGCCCGATTCATAGTTGCTATATAGATAGCGTCAGTCAAAAATATAAAATGTTTGCTGACCAAGCAGGTCAATTACAGCAACGAGGTATGAGTCGACGGAATGCTTTGATGTTAGTAGCGAACCAAACCACAGTTCCTATAGAAGGGGAATGGTTAGAAGCTTTCTGGTGTGAAGGATGTCAGCAAACAACTTGGTATCACATTCGTAAGTGTGATGATAGTAATTATGAAATTTTGGTAGCACCACAAGAACTATGGCGGCAAGTCACAGGAGTGATTGATTCTCTAGGGAACCCTTCCGTTGGTGAGTTTACTCGTAAAAGCGCCAGGCAATTTGGTTATCAAGGTCTTAGAGGTTTCCAGTTCGTAAGTTAAGAATTATTAGTTTCATTTAGTTAAAAATATTAATCTTCAATCAAGAACTATGAATAGTCCAAAAATTGTCTCCCAACAGGAGTTAGTGATTGAAGCTGGACGTACAGAGCAGCAATATTGGAAAGATATATGGCGCTATAGAGAATTATTCTATTTTCTTGCTTGGCGTGACATTCTGGTGCGGTATAAGCAAACAGTGATTGGTATGCTCTGGGCACTCATTCGACCATTTTTGACGATGATCGTGTTCAGCGTCATCTTCGGAAGTTTGGCAAAATTACCTTCAGAGGGGTCAGCACCGTATCCAATACTGGTATTTGCTGCTTTGTTACCCTGGCAATTTTTTTCCAATGCTCTAAGTGAGTGTAGTAACAGCCTAATTAGTAATGCCAATTTGATTTCTAAAGTCTACTTTCCGCGCTTAATTGTGCCTGCCAGCTCAGTAATTGTCAGCTTTGTGGACTTTCTAGTTTCTGCAATGATTCTCTTAGGGCTAATGGCCTGGTATAATTTTGTTCCCACTTGGCGGATATTATCATTACCGCTATTTATTGGCATTGCCTTTGCTGCTTCATTAGGAGTAGGACTGTGGTTGGCAGCTTTAAATGTGGAATATCGAGACTTCCGGTACATTGTGCCGTTTATTGTGCAGTTTGGTCTATATGTATCACCCGTCGGTTTTAGTAGCAGCATTGTACCAGAGCAATGGCGTTTGCTCTACTATTTGAACCCAATGGTAGGCGTGATTGATGGTTTTCGCTGGGCAATTTTAGGGGGAGAATCCAAACTTTACTGGACTGGATTCACGTTATCTCTAGGACTAGTTGCTTTGTTACTGGTAAGTGGCATTTGGTACTTCCGAAAAATGGAACGGACATTTGCTGATGTGATTTAGGAGGGATTTGAAATATTTGATCATAACCACATCAATTAGTTAGTCTACTACCCACTCTAAAGATTTTGTACTTCAACTTTTTTATATTAACTAACGTGTTAAGAAAATTAAATTTCTGAACAGCAATGACTCAGCAAAACGATTTCGATAAAATACTTTTAGCCCAATCTCAGACCACCTCGCAAACTTTATTTACAACTCAGGTTCCTGGGTTTGAATGGAGTGATGGCGTATCCTATGAACTTGGAATGAAGTTCCAAAGTGCCAAGAGTGGTCAAATTACCGCAATCCGCCATTGGAAAGCGGTCAATGAGACTGGCAATCATATAGGCAGAATTTGGTCGGCAACAGGATCTATACTAGGAAGTGTTACTTTCTCGAATGAAACTTCTTCGGGTTGGCAGCAACAGGATCTCAGCACACCTGTAAATATATTAGCCAATAGCACCTATATAGTGACTGTCAGTTGTAATAGCTATTTTGGTGTAACTAATAACGCATTAGCTAGCCCAGTTGTAAATGGCGATCTCAGTTCAGTTGCTGATGGCAACAATTCAGTCTTTGGTAGTCTGAATTCTTTCCCAACTAATTCCTATCAGAACAGTAACTATTTCCGCGACATAGTATTTGTGGTTGGTAACAGTCTGACTAAAGTAAGCGGCGATAATCAAACTGGTACGGCAGGTTCTGCCTTAGCGAACCCGTTCGTTGTGAAAGTTACAGATAGTAATGGGAATCCTCAGTCAGGAGTGACAGTCGACTTTGCTATCACCAGTGGTGGAGGTTCGGTTTCATCCGCTAGTGCGGTAACTGGTAACGATGGTCAAGCCAGCACAGTCTTAACTCTAGGCACAACAGTTGGTATAACAAACACTGTGAGTGCAACAGCTTCTGACATAGGCAGCGTGACCTTCAGTGCCAGGGCTAACCCAGCAAACACTAATGCGATTTATTTAGAAAACCAAAAACCTGGTACTACAGATTGGCGGATTCCCCAAGTAGGTCAATCGGATATTGCTGGCTATACGACAGCAACTAGTGTAAACAAGGGCGGCTCGTTGCCAATTAAAGTTTCTCTAGCACAGGCCGGAAATTACACGATTGATGTGTATCGCTTAGGTTACTACGGAGGACAAGGCGGCCGACTAATACTGAGTAGCGGTCAGCTTAACGGAATTACCCAGCCCGCATGTAATTTCGACAGTTCTACCCGCACAGTCTCATGTGAAAACTGGTCAACTTCCTACACGCTACAAGTTGGCAATGACTGGACTAGTGGTTTGTATATTGCCAAGCTAACTGACCAGAGAAGTGGGAGTAAGTCCCAGGTAGTGTTTGTTGTTCGTAATGACAGTGAAAGGTCTGACATATTATTCCAGAGCAGCTTCAATACTTTGCAGGCTTATAACCTCAGTGGTGGTTACTCTCTATACCCAGAACAGAGTACTGGAGGTCAAAGGGGGTTTAAGCTTTCCTACGACAGACCATTCGCACAACATAGCACGTTAACTGGTAGTAACCCTTATAACAACATTATCTTGTCTTGGGAGTACAATATGGTGCGGTGGCTGGAGTCCCAAAGCTATGACATCTCCTACGTAACTAACGTGGATGTCCACGCCAACCCAAGTTTGCTGCAACAGCATAACGTATTTCTGTCAGTCGGTCACGATGAGTACTGGTCGCTAGAGGAGTTTAATAGTGTCCAGTCCAGCAGCATCAACAAGGCTTTTTTCTCAGGGAACAGTGTCTATCAGCGAGTGCGGTTTGAAAACTCTAGTATGGGAGTAGCTAACAGGGTTATGGTTTGCTACAAAGATGCCTCAGATCCTGTGGCACCAACCAACAAATTCCGCAGCCCAGAAAACAACAAGCCAGAGAGTGCCTTGAAAGGCAATATGTACATTGGAGGTAGATGGCGGGATTTCTTTTCTGATGGGTTCGATTTTGTGGTAAAAAACAGTACTCACCCCTACTATGCCAACACAAACCTGAATGATGGGGATAAATTAAGTGGTTTGGTGGGCTTTGAATGGGATGCAATCAATTTAAATGCATCTCCAAGTGGGTTGGTCGTTCTCGGCGAATCCATACAGTTGCAAAACTTTGATCAAGCTGAACTAGAGGGTTTTCCTGCTGGAACAGACCCACGGATTTGCCAAGCAGTTTGCTTCACTTCTGCTAGTGGTGCCAAAGTCTTTTCGACTGGCTCTATTCAGTTTATGTGGGGGTTAGACAGCGAGGGCGTTAGTGGACCACGCGAAGATACTCGCGCCAAGCAAATGGTTGTCAATATCTTAGCAGACATGGGAGCTAAACCTTTGACTCCCGGTTCCGGCATAATTGTGCCTTGAAAAACCGTAACAAAATTCACAAATATTATGCTCTACCCTTGCGGGAGTACTGTCTGTACCACCTAAATGGATGCATCACAGTTATCTTTCATAATTGAGCAAATACTAATCCCAGTTGCTTAGGTAGTGTAGGTTATGAATTTGAGAATCAGACGACGAAGATTTGGGCAGTTGGCTATCGTCAGCGCTGTCACCGCAGCAAGTGCTAAATTTACATCTAAGGTGTTTGCACAAGAGTCGGAGCAGCTTTATGGAGTGACCCTTTCTTCAGCTAGCAAAAGTAAAACACAAGACTTAGTTGACGCTGCTACTGCTAACACCATACCAGGAATTATCTTTCAGTCTATAAACTTTACCACTGGTCAGGTGTTATTAACTGCCGAAATCGCCGCCGACAGCGTTACTAACTCCCTAGAAACCACTGAGACTGTTGCTAAAGCCTTGGTTGTTAAAAAGCCCAGCGAGCGGATAACTGCTTTTACTGTCCTACCCGATAACACATTTGTTATTGCCGCTGTTGCAGCCACTAAGAAAGGCGATTTTAGTCGCCTGATATCTATTGCACCTCCTAAAAAAAGTGAGATAAAGTCTCCAAAAGGCTTGAAAATCAAAAAAACCAAGGACAAGAAGTATAGTACTGTTGAAGGGTTATTATCAACCAATATAAAAGGTAAGCAGGTATTACTTGGTGTAATTAGTCTTGCAGAAGGTAGCCCCCCTTTTGAGTTGGCATTTATTGACCAAAACTCAGGGCAAGTAGATTCTAGTGTTACAACAGGTCTACCATATATTTCCCTCAAGGAGAGGCTCGGTAATCTTGCTCAATCTCCATTAGATGGAAAAATTTACGCTACTAGTGTCGGCGGTGAAGGTAATCTAAGTTTAGTGCAACTAGACCTAGAGAACAGGGCAGTAGTTAGTGGCAGAGGAAAGATTATCAGACTGGTGGAATTAAGCTTCAAGAACAAACCTCTGGAAAATGACTTGGCAAGTTTAGCCTTTTCTTCATCAGGTCAACTATTTGCACTTGCTGACCCCAAATATGAGGGAACAAATTCCCTATTTACTGTGGATATAAAAACCGGAGCTATGACTCTGGTGAGAAAATTTGCGGTCGATAAAATTTTATTTGCGCGAGCCTAAGAAGTCCTTGTTATCTCAGTGATTATCATATACAAGTATGAAAAAATATTGCTGCTTAAATAGTTTATAGTATTTTATGCTTAATCTCTGAGAACCGATTCACGAAACAACCGGCAGAGATTTGCATGCTTAGATGTTTGGAAGTTGAAAAATATGCTCCACATTCGTTTACCTGGTTTTGCTATCAAAATACTATACGGGGCTGTATTCATATTTTTTCTGGCTTTTACCTTTACTCTTCCTGTGTCCGTACAAGCTAGGAAATATAGAAACTACATCAATACCCAACATCCCGTGGGAACTGTGGTCAAAGCCTCCGGCCCCTGCTTCAATAACAGCGATCGCTATGTAGACTGTGGTAATGGCACGGTGACTGATACTGTGACTCGACTTATATGGCTCAAGAAGGCAGATTGTCTTGAAGCAACAGATTGGGCAACAGCCAATTACAAAGCAGCTGAGATTAAGAGCGGCGACTGCAATCTGTCGGATAACTCTTCTTCTGGCGATTGGCGTTTGCCGACCAAAGACGAGGTTACGGCGATATTACCTCCTTCAAATCTAAACTGTACTACTCCGACATTGGTAGACCAAGAGGGTTCAGGCTGCTTTGCACAGGGGACACAGTGGGCTACTGGCATCCAATTCAACTACTGGTCTAGTACTACGGGACCTTACCAGGAGGCTGGGAATTCCGCCTGGGCAATCTTCCTAAACTTCGGCGGCGTTGTAAACACCAGTAAGCCGAGCCTCGTCTACGGTTGGCCTGTCCGTGGTACACCATAGTAGCTTGGGTGTTTTAAAAGAAAAGTTTTCGATCTACTGAGAGTAATTTAATAATGTCTGATACAGTAATTAGGGTTGAAAACCTCAGTAAAAAATACGTGTTGAGTCATCAACAAGAAGGAAGCAGCAGATATAAGTCTTTGCGAGAATCCATCAGTGATAGAGTCAGTTCACTGGGTAAAAAATTGGTGAAGCCTTCTGGCAAAGAAATATATAATCCAGCCCGTGAAGAGTTTTGGGCATTGAAGGATGTGTCATTTGAAATTAAACAGGGCGAGAGCATTGGAATTATTGGTCGCAACGGTGCAGGAAAATCAACTTTACTCAAAATTTTGAGCCGCATTACTGAACCAAGCAGCGGCTGTATTTCTCTAAAGGGTAGAGTCGCAAGTCTTTTAGAAGTGGGCACAGGTTTTCACCCAGAATTGACAGGTCGAGAAAACATTTATCTCAACGGTGCCATTCTGGGGATGAGCAAAACAGAGATTAAAAGAAAGTTTGATGAAATTGTCGCTTTTGCTGAAGTGGAGAAGTTTTTAGATACACCTGTTAAACGCTATTCATCAGGGATGTATGTGCGTTTGGCATTTGCCGTAGCGGCGCATTTAGAGCCAGAGATTTTGATTGTGGATGAAGTTCTGGCGGTAGGAGATGCCCAATTTCAAAAGAAGTGCTTGGGAAAAATGAATGATGTTTCTGAAAAAGAAGGGCGTACCGTCTTGTTTGTTAGTCACAATATGGCAGCATTAAAAAGTCTATGCGACCAAGCCATACTGCTCAAGTCAGGATGTTTAGTAACTCATGGAGAAGCTCATCAGGTCGTATCTCGTTATTTGGAGTCTGACAATGACTCTAAATTTCTTGAAAGAATCTGGGATGATATTGAAACTGCTCCCGGAAACGATAAAATTCGCATACATCAAATCAGTGTAATTCCAGATATTGATGACTCAGTAGATGAGATTACGGTTAAAACCCCTCTCAGGATTGAATTTGAGTATTGGAATTACCTTGATGGTGCTCATTTAAATTTGAGCTTACACGTCTACACACTGGAGGGAGTTTGTGTTTTTAATTCAATCTCAAGATCAATTCCTTGTACTTCAGGTCTAATCAGAGGAGTTTGTTACATTCCTGAAGATTTTTTTAATGATGGAAGTTATCAAATTACGATGATGGTCGTTCAAGATACTTCAACTGTACTTTATACATGTGAAAATTTACTGAGTTTTACTGTGCATGATATTGAGAGAGAATTCAAATGGTATGGCAAATGGCAAGGAATAGTTCGCCCTAACTTAAAATGGAGGTTTGCTCCCGTTGAAATATTCGCATCTAAGTCCTGCTAAATTTTTGACTAAAAAATGTTGAAGATGAATTAAGACATAGATAATTCAACGAAGATTTTTAGTAAATTTTTATGATATCAAAGTTACTGTTCTGGGGTGCTTCTGGGCACGCTTTAGTGGTCGCAGACATAATTCGCTTACAAGGAATCTATGAAATTGTTGGTTTCCTTGATAATGTGAATCCACAACGTCATGGTGAAAACTTCTGCGGATCTCAAATTCTGGGAGGACAAGAACAGTTAGATTATTGTAAGGATAAAGGGATTAAGTATATAATTTTTGGATTCGGAGATTGTCAGGCGCGATTAAAGTTGTCTGAATTAATTTATAGAAAAGGTTTTTCCTTAGCAACTGCTATCCACCCAACCGCAGTAATTGCTGCTGACGTGTCTATAGGATCGGGAACCGTAATTGCAGCTGGAGCGGTTATTAATCCCGGATCAAAGATTGGTCAGAATGTCATTATCAACACTTCTGCGAGTGTTGATCATGAGTGCGTTATAGAAGATGGAGCGCATATTTGTCCAGGTGTTCACTTAGCTGGACGAGTAACTGTGGGGCGTGCAGCCTGTGTAGGAATTGGAGCGACGGTCATCGATCGCGTGCGGATAGGTGCAGGTGCCCTGATCGGGGCTGGTGCGGTTGTCGTCAATGATATTCCTGATGGTGTCTTAGTCTATGGTGTTCCGGCTAGAGTAATAAGAAAAATTGACTTATAAGGAAGATTGATTTATTTGGTGAGGCTGATTATGGAATTTTATAAAAAAATACAATACACTTCTCCTGAAGAAACTAAAAAAGCTATCCAAGAAGCACTCGATAAATATAAAATAGTTCATTTTTTAGGGTTTGATTTTCAAATAAATATTCACGACTATTTCACGGAACTAAGTGATTTTTTAGGACTAGTGATTAGCATGGATGAAGATAAAGATACAGGTAAACGAACGGGCCAACGTTGGATAGATATTAGCTACGATCCCGCACGTCCAAATAAGTACCGCTCAAGTAAAACTAGGCAGCCCCTTCATACGGATAATTCTTATCTTAATCATCATGATGCGGTGAATTATTTTTATTGCTTATCTCAGGCGCAAGTAGGAGGTGCTACTTTTTTCTTAGATAGCGAATTGCTCATTAAAGTTTTGGAGCTAGACAATGAGCATCAGTTACTAGAAGACCTAAAAAAAATTCCTGTGTCTTTTTCAAAAGAAGGTGTCAGCAAAACTAAGCCCATTATTACAGAAGACGAATTAGGAATTCGCTTAAATTATAATTATTATCCCTTAGATAAAGATAACACCCCAGAAGCTAAAGATTTGGTTGAAAGATTTCAGCACTTCCTTGAAGATCGCGTTCACCATAGTGGAATTTACACGAATATCATATTAACAAAAGGAGATGCTGTATTTTTCCATGACGAAAGAGTTTTGCATGGTAGAAATGCATTTTTTACTCCTAACAAAGGCGACCGTATTCTCATGAAAGGTTCTGTGATTTTGCATTCAAGAAAACACAAAAACTTAGAACTTTTTTGCCCAGCATGAAAACAGAAACTGCTAAATTAGGTTTTGGTACTTGGCAATTTGGCGGCGAAAACCTTATTGCTGGTCAGCATAAAGGATGGGGGTATATTGACGATAAAGAAGCTATTCAGGCAGTTCATCTTGCTCTTGATCACGGTATACAATTCTTTGATACAGCTGATTCTTATGGAGAGGGTAAATCTGAAGAAATTTTAGGTAAAGCTTTTCAAAGCTATCCGAGTGGGAATTTTCTTGTTTGTACGAAGTTTGGCAATCGAAAAGATAATCAAGGTAATTCTTTTCAGGATTTTTCTCCTGAATGGCTCGAAAAAGCTGTAACTAACAGCCTTGAGCGTTTAAATATTGATTGCATTGATGTTTTACTATTTCATAGTCCGCCAGATAATTTTGATTGGAAAAATTACGATAAGTTTATTCTAGAACGACTCAAGCAGAAAGGATATATTAAGGAATATGGTGTGAGTTCAAAAACTATCAAAGGTGCATTAAAGGTAGCAGAAGATAAATTTGGAAGTACGATTGAGGCAATATTTAATGCATTGGATCGGCGTGCCGAAGAATATTTATTTAATAATTTAGATCATGAATATCAATTTATAGCTAGAGTGCCTTTAGCTTCCGGTTTTCTTAAGCAAAAATATTTGTACCAAACTCCCGAATTTGCCGAAAATGATTGGCGGTATTATTTGCCTGAAAGAGATAAAAATTGGTTACTGGAAAGTGCCAGAAAATTGGCTTTTCTAGATGAATTTCCAGGAGGAATTACAGTTTCAGCGTTGCGCTATGTCTTATATCATTCAGGTGTTGGAGTCGTTATACCAGGAATGAGAAATCCTCAACAAGTGAAAGCTAACTTGCAAGCTGTAGAATTTGGCGCACTCGACCCCGAAGTCGTTGAGAAAATTAAACAAGCTGTTAGTGATGTACCAGCACACTGGAAATTTTAGCTTTTAAGTTTGGTTCATAAAAATCATTAATAGCAATTGTTCGAGAAGTCTATTGGTTCTCTATCTCACCTAGTAAACAGACATAAACTAAAAGGTTATTTACAGCAAATGATTAACAAAACTCGATTGGAACACTTAGCAATATTCGGTGCGACTCCTGCCTTTAATGAAAAGCTACATGTGGGTCGTCCTAACATTGGGAACCGCGATCGCCTGTTCCAACGAATTAACGACCTGCTAGATAGAGGATGGTTGACCAATAACGGTGGCTATGTTCAGGAGTTTGAACAGCGCATGGCTGACATGATTGGGGTCAAGCATTGCATTCCTATGTGTAATGGAACTGTCGCTTTAGAAATTGCTATTAGAGCAGCAGGACTCACGGGAGAGGTTATCATTCCTTCGTTCACCTTCATTGCTACTGCTCACGCATTACAGTGGCAAGAGATAACTCCAGTCTTTTGTGATATTGATCCTCATACTTACACTATCAATCCGTGGCGGGTTGAGGCAATGATTACACCCCGCACGACCGGAATCATTGGCGTTCATCTATGGGGGCAACCTTGTAATGTAGAAGCCCTAACAGAAATAGCTCGCAAGCATAACCTCAAGCTGATGTTTGACGCAGCCCATTCTTTTGGCTGTTCCTACAACGGACAAATGATAGGTAACTTTGGCGATGCAGAGGTGTTCAGCTTTCATGCAACTAAATTTTTCAATACCTTTGAGGGTGGAGCTGTCGCCACCAATAATGATGAACTCGCTGGCAAAATTCGTCTTATGAAAAACTTTGGCTTTTCTGGATTTGAGAATGTCAGTTATATCGGCACCAATGGCAAAATGAGCGAAGTTTGTGCTGCAATGGGGCTAACAGGTTTGGAAAGTTTAGACGAATTCGTGGCTGTCAACTATCAAAATTACAAACAATATCAACACGAGGTAAGGAATATTCCAGGTGTTAAATTATTAACCTACGATGAGACTGAAAAATCCAACTATCAGTATATTGTGCTGGAAATTGACCAGGAAATTACTCACGTCAGCCGAGATCAATTTGTAAAAATATTCTGGGCTGAAAATATATTGGCTCGACGCTACTTTTATCCTGGATGTCATCGTATGGAACCCTATCGCTCCTACTTTCCTCATGCAGGACTACTGCTACCGGAAACTGAAAGTTTAGGCAAACGAGTACTGGTTCTGCCTACAGGTACGGCGGTTGGTACAGAGGAAATCAATAAAATCTGTCAGATTATTCGGTTGGTAGTTCAGCATAGTCGTGAAGTCAAGGAGAGACTAGTTGATGCATCTGAGGAGTTGATACGGACACGTCGATGACAAATATATTCCACTTAGGAAAAATCAGACAATGAGAAATCGCGATTAAACAAACTAAGCCGGCCTCCGCAATTTAGGATAATTCAGTCCGCGACAGCTGACTTAGTTTGTATAGCCCCAGACTTTCAATCTGAGGGCAATTTGTTTGAGTCAACATTATTTAGACAGTACTCCTATGAAACTAAGTGTATTAATACTCGCCTACAATCATGAAAAATTCATTACTCAGGCGCTAGATAGTGTTCTAATGCAGCAAGTTGATTTTGACTATGAGATTGTGATTGGCGAAGACTACTCTAAAGATAATACGCGAGATATTCTCATTGGATATCAACAAGAACATCCAGAGAAAATCCGCTTGTTACTACCTGAGAAAAATTTGGGAATGCATGATAATTTCATTCAAACTTTTAAAGCGTGTCGAGGTAAATATATAGCGCTTCTTGAAGGAGATGATTACTGGACTTCACCGTACAAACTACAAAAACAAGTAGATTTTTTAGATACACATACTGACTATACAATCTGTTTTCATAATGCCTTATATCTTTATCAGGATGGCAGTACAAGGTGCTTTTTGCCTCCAGACAATTGGAAAAATACTTTTACTCTTGAAGATATACTTAGCTCAAACATTATGTCATTTGCTTCAATAGTGTTTCGACAGGGTTTTATACAAGAATTTCCAGACTGGATGTATGATATAAACTTTGTTGATTGGATATTGCAAATTTTACTTGCTCAACACGGAAATATTGGATACATCAATGAAACCATGAATGTATATAGAATTCATCCTAATGGGAATTGGTCTTGGAGAACTCAAATAGAAATGCGCTTGGAAATTTTGAAAGCATATCATTACATCGAAAACTATCTAGACTCTAAATACCAGAATAAAATAAGAATAGTCATGTCCGAAAATTATAAATTATTATGTATAGATTATATGCAAAATGATGATAGAAAAAATGCTCGCAAATTTCTAAATAAATTCTTATTGCAAGACTTTTTAAACAATCTTATGTTAAGCGATCTATCATTAAAAACTTCGTTTTTAATGAATATCTATCTTCCAGCTTTATACAAGATTTTAAAAAAAGTAAAGTATACTTTTATAAGTAAAGTAGTATCTGAAAAAATAATTTAAAAAATTCTATTTAGTGAAAAGATATTACAAGTCAATAGCCTGATATTGCTATTATTTTTTTAAAAAATAGCAAAGGCTGTCTAGCTCAAGATATTAATTCGTGTTTCCTGGTAGGAAAAATCAAAATAATTAGCGATCTCGTCACATCAATCAAAGTTACGAAACAAAACTATAATCCAATCAAATATATGAATGTCCTGCATATTAATCAATCCGATATTGGTGGCGGTGCGGCGATCGCAGGCTATCGCCTTCATCAAGGTTTATTGCAGCAAGGTGTTAACTCAAAACTGTTAGTTGGCAAAGTTAAAACTGATAGTAGCCTTGTTGCTGCCGTAGGTCATAAGTATCGCGTAGAAAACCAATTATTGCGTTTGACTAGACGCTTAGGATTAAATTACCTCCATTTACTAAGCACGTTTGACATCTGGAAACATGATTTTTATGAACAAGCTGATATTATTAATTTCCACAACCTGCACACAGGGTATTTTAATTATTTAGGTATTCCTGGATTAACCAAAAGTAAACCTGCTATTTTTACCCTCCATGATATGTGGAGCTTTACCGGACATTGCGCCTATAGTTACGATTGCGATCGCTGGCAGCAAGGTTGTGGTCAATGTCCCTACCCTGAAACTTATCCAGAGATAGCAAGAGATAATACTCGTTTAGAATGGCAACTGAAAGACTGGGTTTACAGTAAGTCTAATCTCACGATAGTGACTCCTAGTCAATGGCTGACTGAGCAGGCAAAAAAAAGTATACTTAACCGTTTTTCAATTTATCACATACCATATGGTCTTAACACTGATGCTTATCAACCTTTAGAAAAAGACAAATGTAAAAATATTTTAGGTATTCCTGCCGATAAAAAAGTTATCATGTTTTGTGCAGATGGCTTAGAGGATTCTCGTAAAGGTGGGGATTTACTTGTGCAAGCGATCCAAACTTTACCTAAAGCGTTAAAAGCGGAAACACTATTACTAACTTTGGGTAGTGGAGGCGAAAAAGTTCTTGAAGTAGTGGGAATACCAACTTTAAACCTGGGATATGTAAGTGGCGATCGCATGAAGTCAATAGCCTACTCTGCGGCTGATGTGTTTATCTTCCCCACTCGTGCGGATAACTTACCTTTGGTACTGCAAGAGAGTATGGCATGTGGTACGCCAATGGTTTCTTTCAAAGTTGGTGGTGTACCTGATTTAGTCCGTCCAGGAATAACTGGTTATTTAGCTCAACCAGAAGATACACAAGATTTTTGTAATGGTATTGTCCAATTACTAGTAGACAGAGAGCAACTGCACAAAATGAGTGAAAATTGTCGAGCGATCGCACTTCAAGAGTATACCCTGGAACTGCAAACAAAAAGATACATTGAGCTATACCAACAGGTGTTGCAATCGCCATAAGCAAAAGAGGGCGTTTCCGTTCTTACGAATTTTCGTAGACTCACAGTCTGGACATTGCACAGTAGATGACCTCAACTCATATCTCTACTAGGCAATGTCCAACATCTTTATGCAGTTTTTGAGGAGGAATCGGTTAGCTCTAATACACATTAGATTTAGATAAAAAACATTAAGTAACACCTGTCAAAAGGATTTATTATAACATTTTAATCTAGACAAGCTAGTAGTATTTGTGAGTTATCACATCGATATTTGTATAATTTTTACATTCCCAACAAACATTCAATTATTCCCACCACAGCCAGATAATTGACTGTGAAATTTACTCAATTATTTTATTTATGAAACAGCATCAACACATTCTTGTTTCACTAGGTAGCGCTCCAAAACAAGGACCTGGTAGCCTTATTATTATTGATCGTCATCTAAAGCGCCTGCCAAGCAGTTGGCAAATATCTATCGTTGCACCAGAGGAATCTTTTGCTGATACAAATATGCCTGATTCATGGCAGCTTCTTTCTATACCAATGCGTAGATGGTGGTGGCCTCCTTATCGTCGTCAAATACCAAGATTACTTGAAACTAGATTTTTGTGTTGGCAGATGGAGTGTGAAAAGATTTTTTTAAGAGAACGCCCAACAGCAATTGTTACTGTTCTTCATGATATTTATTCTGTGTTTGCTGCCTATCTCTCTAAAATTTGGCAAGTTCCATTGTCGGTAATTGTTCATGATCAAGAAGAGCTTTGGGCAAAATCTGAATTAGAGTATCATTGGATTAAACGGAATTGGCAGGCTGTGCTTAATCAAGCTACAAGAGTTTGGACAGTATCATCAGAACTTGCTAATACCTATAATATTATGGATACTAGTAAAGTCAGTATTCTTCTTCCCATTCCTGAAGGAAGGCAACAAAAATTCGTGGAGTGGAAAGATAAATTTAAAACTTCTCCTGTTGTTGCTTATGCAGGTAGTATTTATCCCAGCCAAGTATCTAGTTTTTATAAAATTGCTTCCTTGCTTGAAAAAATTAACGGTACTTTGCTACTCGTTACTCCTCTAAATCGTCCGGGTATACCAGATTTAATCAATAATTGTCCAAATATAGAGCATCGAGAACTATTCGCTACTAATGTAGAAGTTATAAATTTTTTGGCGGAAAAAGCTAGTTGTATATTGGTACCTTATCCTCTTGATCTTGCTGAACACCCTTGGGCCGCTACTTGTTTTCCTAGCAAGTTAGTTGAGTTTTCTCATCTAGGTTTACCAGCTATTATCCTTGCACCGTTAGATACTGCTTTAGGAAATTGGGCAATCAGGCATAAGTGGGATAGCTATCTGACAAATATGGATGAAGAAATGCTTTTAGAAATTCTCTATGAGCTAACAGAAAAAGAAAAATGGACTAAGATGGCCAACCAGTGCCAAAGAGTTTCTCAAGGGGAGTTCAATCCTGAACTTATTCAGTCTCAGTTTGAATCAGAACTTGCAGTAAGTAGCAAAATTAATGGGTTAGTAAAACAGTCAATCAACTAGTTTATTTCTGGAAGTTAAATTAATTTATGAGGCTACTTTTTATCATCCCTGAATATCCTCCCCATTCTGGGGGTGGTATTGCTACTTTTTATAGCAACACATTGCCAGAGATTGTTGCTCAGGGTCATCAAGTTGATGTTTTAGTAGGAAGTGCCTTTACATCCAAATTGCCAAATTATCAGAAAGATGGTGTTAACGTTGAGTTTTTAAATGAAAACTTAATCTCGTCCAATTTATACAAGTTCAACCGTTACCAAGCCATCCCAGAATTTCAACGCCATTTAGCAGCAGCTTGGACTGCTTGGGAACAGGTAAATGAAGGTCAGGGTTATGACTTAGTGGAAACAACAGATTGGGGTATGCTGTTTGCTCCCTGGATAATATCAGCAAAAAGTCCACCTACTGTTGTGCAACTTCACGCCAGTATTGGTCAAATAGATTTTCACGATCCCCAAGTTGATAGCCAACTGCAAGGCAATTTAGTTCGCTTATTAGAAGTAAACTTACTCTCAGTTGCAGACCAATTACAGACCTACAGTCAATCTAATGCTCAAGCCTGGAAACAACTAATTGGGCGAGATGTTAGCTATATTCCTCCGGCTATGCCGCTTGTACCTAATATTCAACCATTCAAAAAATCTGCTCATGGTTTAGTAGTAGGAAGGATTCAATACTGGAAAGGCACAACAATTGTTTGTGAAGCTTTGCGATTATTAGGAGAAAAAGCACCCATAATAGATTGGATTGGTCGTGATACAACTTATCGTGATTTCAACACTTCTATGGCTGCTTATCTTGCCCAGACTTATCCCGATATTTGGGGAAACAAGGCACAGCCACTCGGCACTTTCTCACCAGAAGAAACTCGCCAACTTCAAGCAATGGCAAAGTTTATAATTGTACCGTCTATTTGGGACGTATTTAACTACACATGTGTAGAAGGAATGGCACAAGGACAGACTGTATTGTGTTCCCTGGGTGCTGGTGCAGCAGATTTGATTACTGATGAAGTAAACGGGCTAACGTTCACAGCAGGCGATGCCCAAAGTTTAGCCAATAGCTTGGATATTTTACTGAGTTGGAGTCAAGCAAAGCAAGAAAAAATTGGCAAAGCTGCTCAAGAGACTATACAAACTTTCCTTAATCCCAAACTTATTGCTCAACAAAGACTGGAAGTTTATGAGAAACTGATTAAACATGGCAGACATTCCATTTCCCCCAACTCTTGGTTAATTGAAGCTGTTTCCCCTCAAAAATCTTTAGAAAAACCTTTAGCATTTCTAGATCGCCTACCTTTACGGGAGTTAGCAAACTATTTGCTAGAACGCAGTCTTAAAAAATTGGTAAAACGCTAGCCATGAGCCATCCTTCTTTAGCACTATGTATTCCTGCATACAACGCTACAGCTTACTTACCTCGATTACTTAAGTCTGCTTTAGCTCAAACAATCCAATTTGATGAAATATGGGTGTACGACGATTGCAGTACAGATGAAACAGGAAAAATTGCCGCAGAGTTTGGGGCAAAGGTGATTAGAGGTGAGATAAATCGTGGCTGTTCTCATGGTAAGAATGTCTTAGCAGCGCAAACAACTTGTGAGTGGATTCATTTTCATGATGCCGATGATGCTTTATATCCTAATTTTGTAGAACAAGCTCATCAATGGATGGCGTTAGAGAATCCGCCAGATGTTGTGCTATTCAATTATGAATGGCGACGGGATGATACTGGAGAGTTGCTCGGCATTTACAAGTTTGATGATGCTGAATTGAGACGAGATCCGATCGCATACACAATTCAAAAACAAATTAATCCCTTTTGTGGATTGTATCGTCGTTCGGCATACTTGCAAGCGGGTGGTTATGACACTGATCCATTAGTACTTTACAATGAGGATGTAGCATTTCACTGTCGCATGGCGATCGCAGGTTTAAAATTTGCGGCTGAACCGACAACTACAATCATTAATTACTATCGAGCTAATTCTATGTCCTCTGCTAACCAAATTAAATGTGCCCAAGCACAATTTCATGTTATGCGGAAGGTATCTGAATCTCTCAAAGGGGAATACTCTGATGAAATTTCTCAAAAACTTTGGGGAATTGCTGGAGTTTCTGCTGCTTATTTAGACTGGAACACTGCTGATAGCTGTGTGAATCTAGCTTTCTCCCTCCACAGTAAAACTCCTAATAATTTAAGTGCTTTATTCCGGCTATTATGTAATTTTAATCCTTATTTTGCTATTCGCTTTAGAGAGTGGTTAATTAGATTCTTTAAGCCACAGCTTCGCCAGCAAATAATCACTGGGTCTGAGAGACTCTAAATTTGTTGCTGTATGTGAATGGTCAAGATTTTACGGGCTATCTAATAGTTTGAGCAAGCAATGCTCAAGAATCAGTCTGGAATCAGCATTTCGCTCTTTAGAATTGGCTACAAATAACAATTAAAATGTCAATAAGTCCATTAGTCTCAATACTCATACCTGTTTACAATGCCGATCCATATCTGCGAGAAACTTTAGACTCGGCTCTAAATCAAACTTGGCGAAATATAGAACTAATATTAGTTGATGATGGCTCTAAAGATGACAGCTTGGCGATAGCTAAAAGCTACGAATCAAAGGGCGTAAAAGTGATTTCTCAAGGTCAAAATAAAGGACAAACGGCTGCTTTAAATAGATGTTTGGCAGAAGCAAAGGGCGACTTTATTCAATACCTTGATGCTGATGACATTTTAGAACCACAAAAAATTGAAGTACAAATTAAGCGTCTTTTAGAAGAACCTAGCGGTACTTTGGCGATCGCACCCTGGGCAAGATTTTATCAAAATGATTTGTCAACCGCTAAATTTGTACCCAACAACGACTGGTGCGACTTTGATGATCCCATCGCTTGGCTGGTGGAATGTTGGACAGGTCACGGAACAATGCCCCCAAGCTCTTGGCTATATCCACGAGAAATTATTGACAAGACTGGCTTATGGCATGAGGAACTAACACTGAATAATGATATGGAATATTTCACAAGAGCCGTACTTGCCAGTAGGCGCTTAGTTTTTTGTCCTGAAGCTAAATGGTACTATCGCTCAGGAAATCCTAGTTTAAGTGGACAACGCTCTGAAAAAGCCTTGTGGTCTCAATATGAAGTCATTCGACTCAGTACAGAACGATTATTAAGTGTTGAAAATAGCGATCGGACACGTTATGCCACTGCTTGCTCTTGGCAGTACTTTGTTTTTCTTGCTTATCATCGTTTACCAGAGTTAGTGCAATATGCAGAGAAGAAAATTACTGAACTTGGCGGTTGTGATCTCAAGCCAGACGGTGGCTCACTATTTAGAGTCTTGAGAGATATTTTTGGTTGGAAGGCTGCAATGAATTTGCAAAGATTTTACTATCGATATCGCTATCAAATAAATTATTGAATAGTTTATTAACTCCAGTGCAGTCATTTTTATAATTTTAATTGCTATAAAAAAGAGGAAATCACTTGTCAGACAAAACAAAGAAAGGTCTTTTTGTAACTTTCTCCGTCTATGTTAATAGTGCTTTTGGTGGAGTGCAGCGCTGCACAAAGGAATATCAAGAAGTTATTGAAGCGGCAGGATGGAGCTTAGAAGTTTTAGCGTATGAAATAGATCGCCGATGGCAGGCGAGAATTTTCCGCAAACTTAAACCATCGAGCTTTTATAATCGCATTCCGCAATCTTTTATTGATGCCTTAATTGCACAAGTTCAATCAGAACATATTCCTTACGTATTTCTCAATCAAGTGGATGCATTATGTATTGCACCATACTTAAAAAAGGCCGTACCAGATGTCAAGATTGTCTTGTTATCTCATGGGGCGCAGTTTGTCGATGATTTTCTTGCAGTGCAGAATCAGACTTCAATATCTTCAAGGAAGCGATCGCACCTAGCTAATACAATTCTTGATGAGATGCAACTTAGGCAACATATAGATCATGTATTTACATTAAGTGAGCAAGAAGTCGCATTTGAGCGTTGGCTAGGCGCAAAGTCCGTAAGTTGGCTGCCTCGCATTATTTCACCAAAGCCTCTAGACTGGAAACCGATTGCTGGTCGTGCAGGGTTTGTTGGCACATTAGATCATCAACCAAACTATGAAGGACTGCTAAGTATCTTGACTAACTTGCAAACTAGGAAAGATTTTGAAGGAACTATCAGAATAGTCAGTAGTTCAAAAGAACTTGGCAGATATTTAGAAGAGCGGTTTCATTTCGTTAAATATCTAGGTCGCCTTGATAACGAAGACCTTAAAAATGAAGCATCAACTTGGACATGGTTCATTCATCCTTTATTTATATGGTCTCGCGGCTGTAGCACTAAGCTAGCCGATGCGCTGGAGTGGCAAATACCTGTCCTAACCACTGAAGTAGGTTGTAGAGGATACACATGGCAAAAAGGCAATGTGATTAAATTCGATGCAATAAACGAGTATTCTTCTTATTTATGTGGCAAGGACTCAGAATATGATATATCTTTAGTCAGACAAAAACTAATCCTAGCCTCAGAAACATCTCCTTCTGTTCTTGATGTCGCTGCACTAGCTAAACTAGCTTTGAACAAAATAAGCTAATCGGCATTTTAATTTTTGGGCTGAGTCCCTAACAGCAATGGCTTCATAGCGATCATCTTACAATTTTGATGCGTGACAGATGCTCGTAAAAAAAACTAGTCATTATCTAAAGTTATGAATAATTTTTTAACATCATTAAAAGAAGAAATTAAAAATCAAATCTATAAAAGAGGATGGATAGTTTGTAAACTCAAGAGGTTGTCAACAGGTGTAGATATTTCCGCAGATTTCATTTTTTACCACGTCATAGTTCTCTAAATATCTGATAAGCGTTGGGCAACCTAAAATGCGTATTCTACTCACTGCCGATCCTGAACTACCAGTACCACCAAAATTGTATGGTGGTATTGAGCGCATTGTTGATTTATTGGTTACAGGATTACAAACTCGTGGTAACACCGTGGGACTAGTTGCTCACCCTGACTCAACCTCAAAAGTAACTCAATTCTTTCCTTGGCCGGGGAAGCGATCGCAAAACAAATTTGATGCGTTGCAGAATACAATGACCCTAGGGTCAGCAGTAAAAAAGTTTCAGCCCGATATTATTCATAGTTTCTCTCGCATCCTTTATTTATTACCCCTGTTACCATCTAGTCTCCCCAAGGTGATGTCTTATCAGCGAGATCCCAGCCATCGCACCACTCGCTGGGGTACAAAGCTTGCTAAGGGTTCTCTGACCTTTACAGGTTGTAGTGATTATATTTGTAGCATCGGACGAACTGCCGGGGGAGTTTGGCATACCATCCACAACTGTGTGGAACTAGAAAAATACACTTTCCAACCACAGGTAGCTCCCGATGCACCACTGGTATTTCTCGGCAGAGTAGAGCAGATTAAAGGAGCGCATAATGCGATCGCTATTGCTAAAAAAACTGGACGCAGCTTAATCATTGCTGGTAATCACGCCACAACTGGGGAAGCAGGTCAATACTGGCAACAACAAATTCTCCCTCACTTGGGAAAAGATGGAATTGAGTATGTTGGGCCTGTCAACGATGCTCAGAAAAATGATCTATTAGGACAAGCTGCTGCCATGATTGTACCAATTGAATGGGAAGAACCTTTTGGTATTGTCTTTGCTGAAGCCTTGGCTTGTGGTACTCCTGTAATTTCCTGTCCCAGAGGTGCATTGCCAGAGATTGTGCGTCAAGGTATTGACGGTTACTTAATTAACAGTATTGACGAAGCAGTTGTTGCTGTTAACCAATTACTAAATATTGATCGTTATCAATGTCGTCAACGGGCTGAAAAACATTTTTCAGCTTCTGTTATTTTAGATCAGTACGAAAAACTTTATCATAACCTATTGTTTTAGTTAAAAGAAGATGAGCATACAAACAATTTCTTTACCTTTACCTCTAACTTGGATACAAGCGCTGGATTTTAAACATAAATTGGGAATTTGCGAACGATTGTTTGGTGAGGCGATCGCATTAAAAGGCATTTGTTGGGTGGAAACCGGAGCAGGAATTCCCTGGAAGCTTGATTTGACAAATTCCACCCATCGCTGGATTGTTTATGGCAAATATGAAGGAGCAGCATTTCTAAACTGGGCGAAAAAATTTCTCCCTAGCGATGGTATTGTTGTAGACTCAGGTGCAAATATTGGCCAAATGTTAATGTACTTAGCTCAGTGGCTACCGCAAGGTAAAATACTAGCATTTGAACCCGGTACTGAAGCAGGCAACTGGCTAAAAGAATGTTTAGCAATTAACACCACTCTGCCCGTAGAAATAATTAAGGCAGGACTTGGTGCATCTCTGGCTCAATTACGTCTCAACCATATTGGAGATAGCTTGGGACATGGTGCTTGGAGCCAAATATCTGAAACTGAAGGTGAAAAAATTCAGATAGTACGTCTAGAAGACGAATTAGCTGCACGTTCTATTACAACAGTAGATTTGTGGAAGTTGGATGTAGAAGGTTATGAAATTTCAGCCTTACAAGGTGCAGAAGCATTTTTGAAGGAGCAACGAATAAAAGCTATTTACGCAGAGATGATAGATGAAAATGGGCAGCGAATTCGAGATTATCTTACTCAGTTTGGCTATAGCTGTTACCTGTTTGACTCACGAGGAAAAATATATTCTCCAAGTCAATTGCCAAATCATACTAACGGACTTTTCCTGCCTAATTAAATTGTAATATGCAATGTATCCTAGTTTAAAGCGTAAAGTTTTAATCATCAGTCCCCACTTCCCGCCCATTAATGCCCCCGATCATCAACGGGTAAGAATGTCTCTACCCTACATGGAACAATTTGGTTGGGAAGCTCACGTTCTCACGGTTCAACCAGACTATGTTGCAGGTATTGAAGACTCTCTACTAGCAAAAACAATTCCCGATCGCATCCCTGTAACTTATACAAAGGCATTACCTCTGCAACAAACTCAGCGTATTGGCCTAGGTAGCCTGGGTATACGAAGTTTTCCCTATTTACTCAAAGCTGGCGATCGCTTACTTCAGCAAACAAAATTTGATTTAATATACTTTTCAACAACTGTATTTATCACAATGGCTCTGGGTACCCGATGGTATCGCCGCTTCCGCATACCTTACGTCTTAGACTTTCAAGATCCCTGGTTAAGCGATTACTACAAACAGACAAACACACCTCCACCAGGGGGACGCTGGAAATATGGGTTTTCTCAACTCCAAGCAAAACTGCTGGAACCCAGAGCTATGAGCAAAGTCAGTCATGTAATTAGCGTATCACCAGCCTATCCAAAAACCCTACAACAGCGATATCCACATTTGCTTTCAGAACAATTTACTGTTTTACCCTTTGGTGCGCCTGAGCCTGATTTTGAGCAACTACCTTACCTCAATATTCAACAAAAAATATTTAACCCTCATGATGGTAAACGTCATTGGGTTTACGTAGGTCGAGGTGGTAACGATATGGCTTTGGCACTGCGGACTCTATTTCTCGGCATCCAGTCAGAGCGTCGCCATCACCCTGAAAAATGGCAAGCAGTTGAATTACATTTTGTAGGTACTAGTTATGCACCAGGAAATCGCGCTGTCAAAACCGTAGAGCCGATTGCTCAAGAATTAGGTGTTGCCGACTTAGTTCGAGAACATGTCCATCGTATTCCTTACTTTGAAGCCCTACAAGTTCTTGTCGATAGCGATGCTATTCTAATGATTGGTTCTGATGACCCAGACTATACCGCTTCTAAACTCTATCCTTGCATTCTAGCCCGCAAACCCGTTCTGGCCATTTTTCACCAGCAAAGTTCTGTAGTCAATATATTACAGAGTTGCCAAGCTGGTAAATCTGTAACCTTCACTTCCCAAAACAAACCAGAAGATTTGCTCCCTAAGATAGTTGACCAGCTCAATTGGTTATTATCTATCCCAAAAGGTTATAAACCAGAAACTAACTGGTCTGCTTTTCAAGCTTATACCGCTAGAGAAATGACTAAAAAGCAATGTAGTATATTTGACAATTGCCTTACTAATGCCAAAATTAACAAATCATTATGAACGGATACTTTGAGTCTAATCCTCAACCTTGGGAATACTTTCCTCGCCCCCCAAAGAAAAAACAAGATCAGCTATTGAGAGTATTTTGGATAATCGCTTTAGGGCTTTTTGCTTTTGAAATCTTCTTCAATGAAAATACCTCTTTACTTAGTAAAGCTGGAGCAATATTGATTACCATTGCTTCTCTAGTACCTAGCTATCTTTGGTGTTCAGGTCGCGCTCATGGAATGCCTATCTTCCCATTTTTTGCTCTCACTTTCCTTTGGACTTATGCTTTACCACTTGTCAGTAATCATCCAACCGTTATTACTTATTCTCCCAGTAGCCATTTGTTTGCTGGTCTGACGGTCGCTGGATTTTTAGGACTAGGAACCTTAGTCTGGTTCCGATTTGTCAAATCTATTCCTCCAATGCCTAAGTTTTATCGGAGTTTGAACATTCGTAAAGGCATTAACTTTTTCTTATTTATATTGATAACCAGTGTTTTATTTAATGTATATAGTAATGCTGGCTGGCTTGAATCTATTAATGGAGGAACAATTGCTGTAGTGCGCGGTACAATTTTAGGATTAACCGCACTAGGTGTTTTTGTCCTTTCTTATCAATTAGGAAAAAAAGAATTATCAAAATTACAGTCTAGATTGTTTATATTATTTCTAATTGCCAATTTAGTGACAAGTACAGTTACATTGCTGCTTGTCTCTGCTTCTAGTATCGCTTTGCTCGCTATAATTTCCTTTGTTATTTCTCGGAAAAAACTACCTATAATATCAATTATAATTCTTCTGGTTATATTGAATTTTTTGCACTATGGCAAATCCGAGATGAGATCGAAGTATTGGTTTGCTAAAAATAGCTCTTGTTATGTTCAACCCTGGAATTATCCTGCTTGGTATTCTGAATGGATAGGCTATTCACTAACTTATATAAATAGAAATAAGAGTGAAGATAATTTACCTATTAATTCCGAAGAAAAAGCTTCTTTTGTTGAACGATCTAGTGTAATCCAAATGCTACTTTTAGCTCAGGACAAGAGTCCCGATAGAATACCTTATTTATACGGAGCGACCTATGCAATTTTACCCGAACTTTTAGTCCCTCGGATATTAAACTCTAATAAAATCAGGTCTCATGAAGGTACAAGCATTTTAAACGTACACTATAAACTACAGACATACGAACAAAGTGTGAAAACTACTATTGGCTGGGGTTTGCTAGCTGAATCCTATGCCAATTTTGGATTAATTGGCTGTGGAGGACTGGCTATTATTTTGGGTGCAGCTTATGGAAAAGCAACTCGTTGGAGTATGAATGCTCCAATTTTATCATTCCAGTCTCTGTTTGCTGTACTGATGATGTCATACTCCTTCCAATCTGAATTTTCTGCCGGAGTATATGTTGCTGCTTTATTTCAATCAAGCACAACAATTGCTGGTATTTCGTTAGTTTTGATGAAAAAGCAGCGGGTTTCACGACATGCTTTTCAGGGGGGACAAATGAATTAAATTATGAATACGATAAAACTGGCAATTATCACATCTCACCCAATACAATACTACGCACCTTGGTTTCGTTACCTGGCTAGTGCTGGTGATTTGCAGATTAAGGTATTTTACTTGTGGAACTTCGGTGTTACATATCAGATTGATACAGGCTTCCAGCAAGCCCTACAGTGGGATATTCCCCTCTTAGATGGATATGAATACGAGTTTGTACCAAATGTTAGTTATAAACCAGGAGTTGATCATTTTTGGGGGTTACAAAATCCATCTTTAATCTCACAAGTGAAAGCTTATAATCCTGATGCAGTCCTCTTGATGACCTACAACTACGCTAGCATCTATAAATTTCTCTGGAAATGGAATTCATCTGAGATACCATTGCTATTTAGAGGTGATTCCCATCGACTACTACAGCCTAGTGGAATTAAAGCATGGGCGCGTCAGCAGTTTATTACCCAGATTTATCGCCGCTTTGCTGCTTGCCTCTATGTAGGTAAAGCTAATTATGGCTACTTTCAATATCATGGTGTACCCAGTAATCATCTATTTTTTTCTCCCCATGCTGTTGATAACGATCGCTTTTTTACTCAAGCTGAGAGTGCCAAACACCAGGCAACTATATGGAAGCAAGAATTAGGTATCCCATCGGATCATGCAGTGATTCTATTTGCAGGTAAATTTGAATCCAAAAAACGTCCTTTGGATTTGCTACAAGCTTTTTTGGCAGCAAACCTGTCTCAAGTATCGCTGCTATTTGTCGGTGCAGGTTCTTTAGAAGCAGATTTAAAAACCGCAGCCGCCCATCATTCAAATATCTATTTTGCTCCTTTTCAAAATCAAAGCTTGATGCCTCGCACCTATGCTATTGCTGATTTAGTTGTGTTGCCCAGTTACGGCGCTTCAGAAACTTGGGGACTGGCAATTAACGAAGCAATGTGCTTATCTCGCCCAGTAATTGTCAGCAGCCACGTGGGTTGTGCCCAAGATTTGATTCATCACAAACACAATGGGCTTGTATTTCCGGCTGGTAATGTATCAGCTTTAGCCAGTAGCCTGCAAGACGCATTTTCTGATTGCCAGCGTTTGCGGCGCTGGGGAGAGGAAAGCCAAAAAATTGTGTCTCAATACAGCTATACTCATGCAAGCAAGGGTTTAAAACAGGCGCTTGATTATGTATGTCGCGCCAAGCAAGGAGAAGTTACAGCTAAATAAATAAAAAACTTATCTAAAAAGTTTCCTACCCTGAATTTGCTGATAGTTAATAACAAAAAGTGAGTAAGAAAAACTTTAGTAAACATAACCAACACTATCATCTCTGGTTTCCTGGCCTATTCAACTCAACAGGTGGAATTGAATGTTACTCTTCTTTGTGTTTAAAAGCATTTGAAAGTCTCTACCCCGATTCTGCTTACGATATCGTAATTAAGCACGATACAGATGTGCCATCCAAGTCACCTAATTTGTGTTTTCATGCAACCGGTAATTGGCCTTTATCCCTACGTACTCCAATACTTGCAGCGCAAATGATTGGTCTTGGTCTTTGGCAACGACCAAAACTCATCTTTTCTACTCATCTCAACTTTAGTGTGATAGCGTACCTATTGAAACGATTAATTGGCATTCCCTACTGGGTTGCAGCGCATGGAATAGAAGCCTGGGACATCCAAAATCCTACCCTTAAAAAAGCCCTCAAGAATGCTGACTTAATTCTAGCCGTTAGTAATTACACTCGCGATCGCCTACTCAAAGAACAAAATCTCCAGCCAGATCAAGTTGTCGTCCTGCCTAATACTTTCACTCCTAATCGCTTTAGGATTGCACCCAAACCAGATTATCTCCTCCAACGATATGGCTTAAATGCACAACAACCAATTATTCTTACTGTGGCTCGGCTTTCTCAATCAGAGCAATACAAAGGCTACAATAAAATCCTTAGCGTCTTACCCCAAATTCGTCAAGCTATCCCAAATGTACACTATGTTATAGTCGGTAAAGGAACTGACCGACCAGCAGTTGAACAGTTAATTGCCGAGTCTCAACTTCAAGATTGTGTAACCTTAACTGGCTATGTTCCTGACCGAGAACTGGGAGATTATTATAATCTTTGCGATCTGTTTGCCATGCCAAGTAGAGGTGAAGGGTTTGGTATTGTTTACCTAGAAGCACTAGCGTGTGGTAAACCTACTTTGGCAGGGAATAAAGATGGAAGTGTTGATGCTCTATGTCAAGGAGAATTAGGCGCACTGATTGACCCTGATGATGTCGAGGCGATCGCTGAAGCTATAATTCAAATCCTCCAAGGTAAATATCCTAACCCTCTAATATATCAACCCGAAGAATTAAGAAAGCGGGTAATTGATAAATTTGGTTTTGAACGCTTTCAACAACGCCTTAATTATTACTTAGAAAAGCAGTTTTCCCAGACTTGATATTGTGTCTTTGCTGTGGAATAGAATGAATTTTGTATAAAAGAAAGTAAATGATGGTAATTTAAGGTGAGCTTCCAAAGAACATCATTCGTTATGCCTTAAGGAAAATAATCAAGTTTCCTAAAAGTTTTACGATTAAAAAATTTCTTTCCAGAGCTTGCTTTTCTAAGAAACTTACGCGAATCCATAGGTATCTCTGTCGTACAAAGAGTAGCTAGCGTCAAGAAAAATTGTAGATTCTTTGCCGCTAAATTAAGCTAATCTACTATTAATTGTCATATTTATATTTTCTGTATTTCTTAAGAGGTCTTAAATGTGTGGTATCGCCGGAATTTTAACTAAAACAGAAATAAATCATGATCTGGAAAATTTGGTGCTAAAGATGCAAAATGCTATTAAGCACCGTGGCCCAGATGATTTAGGTACTTATATATCAGAGGATCGACGAGTAGCCCTTGCTCATACTCGTCTGTCAATTTTGGATCTCAGCCCTGCTGGACATCAGCCAATGTCTACACCTGATGGTCGGTACTGGATTACTTTCAATGGTGAAATTTATAACTTTTCACAACTGCGGCAAAATCTCATTTCTCAAGGAGAGCAGTTCCAGTCCCAAACAGATACAGAAGTTATCCTCAAGCTCTATCAAAGAATGGGTTCTAAGTGTTTAGAACATTTAAGAGGTATGTTTGCTTTTGCTATTTGGGATGACTGGGAAAAAACCTGCTTTATGGCTCGCGATCCTTTAGGAATCAAGCCATTATACTATTGGGAATCTGGTTCTACTTTAGTCTTTGCTTCAGAGCTTAAAGCTATCCTTGCATCTCGTTTACCTGCCCTTAACTTGAGTCCAGAAGGATTATATGGCTATCTGGTATATGGTTCAGTTCCAGAACCATATACCCTGATTGCAGATATTCATTGTTTAGCAGCTGGTCATTGGTTGTATTGGCAAGGCGATCGTGTCACAAAACAACAGTATTGGCAAATTAACTTTACTCCACAAGCAATTTCACCAATAGAAGCCCAAGAAAAAGTTCGTAATGCTTTAGTTGATACAATCGAACATCACTTGGTAAGTGACGTGCCTGTTGGCATTTTTCTTAGTGGTGGAATTGACTCTACAGCTATTCTAGCTCTAGCTACAAAGGTGCAGAATAAACAAATATCTACATACTCTATAGCTTTTGAAGAAACCCAATGGAATGAAGGCGAAGTTGCAAAAAAAGTTGCCAATTTATTTGGAGCAAAACATACAGAATATAAAGTTACGGCCTCTGTTGCAAAACAGTTCTTTCCTGAATTCCTACAAGCTATTGATCAGCCCAGTATTGATGGATTTAATACTTTTTTTGTATCACAGATTGCCCACGAAGACGGCATGAAAGTAGTCCTATCTGGGCTAGGTGGAGACGAAATTTTTGGTGGATATAAATCATTTGAAAAAATTCCCCAGATGCTAGCATGGGGTAAAACATTGCAAACAATTCCTGTTCTAGGAAAAAATATAGGTAAAGGATTATCGCGTTGGGGAAAATCACCAAAACTAAAACGCCTGGGTGATTTTTTGGAACAGTCTCCAAGTTCTGCATCTGCCTATTCTACTTTCAGAGGAATTTTCTCTCACCAAGAAGCATGTGCAATTATGCAGCAGTATATTCATAATCAACCTTTAACTACTTATATCTTTCCATCAGCCGATACTCATAAAGCAGATTTGACAATAGAAGATGAAGTAAGTTTGTTAGAAATAAGCTGCTATATGCGTAATCAGCTGTTAAGGGATAGTGATGTAATGAGCATGAACTGGGGATTAGAATTACGGGTTCCCCTAGTTGATCGTAATCTATTTGAGGCAGTAGCTTCTATTCCTAGTAATATCCGTTTAGCAATTGGTAAAAAACTATTAATTCAATCAGTTCCTGAATTGCCAGAATGGGTTGTTAACCGTCCTAAAAAAGGATTTTATGTTCCCGTTGATAAGTGGATTTCTGGGGATTTACAAAATCATTTTAATAATATAAAGGTTCCCGATAATATTTCTCTTACTCATTGGTATCGGCACTGGAGTTTGATGATGTTACAACATTGGCTAGAGCGAACTTATGCCTAAAAAATTGTTCAATTTTAAAGGTAACTTGTGAGGACTGCCAAAAAAAGTTAGATTAATAATTAAAAACCTCACAATTTTGAATAGAAATGAAAATTCTTCATATTATTCCTTCAATAGCATCAGTAAGAGGTGGCCCAAGTCAAGCAGTAATAGAGGTAGTTAAAGCATTAAGAGATGAAAATATTGAAGCAGAAATTGTTACTACTAATGATAATGGTAATGATTTGCTTGATGTACCCCTTGGTAGGCGTATTGAGTACAACCAAGTGCCAGTAAATTTCTTTAAGCGATTTTCTCCTAAAGTTGGCTCCATCAGAGAATTTGCCTTTTCTAGAGAGCTAACTATATGGTTGTGGCAAAATGTTTCTAAGTATGACTTACTACACGTCCACGCTATTTTTTCCTATCCTTCTACAGTAGCAATGGCGATCGCTCGCTTCCAAGGAGTTCCTTACATCGTTCGCCCTTTAGGACAGCTATGTGAATGGTCTTTACAACAAAGCTCTCGCAAAAAGCAAATTTATCTCCAACTCATAGAAAAAGCCAATCTAAATTATAGTAAATCCATACATTTTACCTCAAAGCAAGAACAACAAGAAGCTTCGCAATTAAATCTAAGTTCCCCAAGTTTTATTTTACCGCACGGTGTTGATATTCCTAATATTAACCCTAACGCGCGTCAGCATTTGCGGCAATACTTAAACTTACCAGACGATGAACCAATTATTTTATTTTTATCTCGCCTACATCACAAAAAAGGTTTAGAATACCTAATTCCAGCTTTAGGAAAATTATCAGATTATCGCTTTACATTTGTGTTAGCAGGTAGTGGTTCACAAGAATATGAAAGTGAAATTAAATCACTTCTCGTATCCAATGGCATTAAAAACCGCACCCATATTACAGGATTTGTTAAGGGAGAAATTAAAGATTTATTTCTGCAAGGAGCGGATTTATTTGCTCTGACTTCTTACTCGGAAAACTTTGGTGTAGCAGTATTAGAAGCTTTATCTGCGGGTATTCCTGTTATAGTTACTCCTGGTGTTGCTTTAGCTAATCTAGTTGCACAAGAAAATCTTGGTTATGTTGCAGAGTTTGATGTAACTGCGATCGCGGCTGCTATACAGCAGGTTTTGGATTGTCCCGAAGAAGCACAAAAGCGAGGCGATCGCGCTCGTAAATTTGTATTAGAAAATTATACTTGGGATCGTATCGCATCAAAACTAATTTCAGTTTATACTGATATCATTGAAAGTCAGACTGTTTCTACTGCCCGTTAACATAAATGATAAATAATAGGTGATTAAACATATAAATTCAAAGATTACTAACCAATACGAATATCAATCTTCTAATCAATCACATCATTATCTTTATCTTATAAAACCTCTGATGGAGATGATATTGGAATATAATTACAAACATTAAATTTAAGTTTGCAGGTAGATTTCCCTTTCTTTGGAAGTCTATGCTTTGTTCTCGCACTTTACTCGGGAATTGATCTGATTCTGAAAGATTTATTTTTGATATGCTAAAGCTGATTACTCCTCTTATTCTCACGTATAATGAAGACCCAAATATTGAACGCACACTCCAGCAACTCACTTGGGCAGAGAAAATCATAGTTATTGATAGCTATAGTAGTGATAAAACTCTAGAAATTCTTAACTCCTATCCACAAGTTCATATATTCCAACAGGAATTTGATACCCATGCTAGGCAGTGGAATTATGGTTTAGAGCAAGTTCAGTCGCCTTGGGTGCTTTCTCTAGATGCAGACTATATAGTAACTAATGAGTTAATTTCTGAAATTGCTGCTCTACCGATTGATGGAAAGATTGATGGCTATTTTGCCAGATTCCAGTATTGTGTGTTTGGTAAACCAATGCGTAATTGTATACTTCCACCTCGTCAAGTGCTTTTTCGTAAAAGCAAGGCTAAGTACATCGATGATGGACACACACAACTTTTGCAGATGTTTGGTAACTCTGCAACACTTTCTGCCTATATTCACCACGATGATCGCAAACCCCTAAAGCGTTGGTTATGGGCACAGGAGCGTTATATGGTATTGGAAGTAAAAAAATTACTAGAGACTCCTACTAGTGAACTTAGTTTAGGCGATCGCATCCGCAAACAA
Source organism: Nostoc sp. UIC 10630 (assembly GCF_010747425.1). Taxonomy (NCBI): domain Bacteria; kingdom Bacillati; phylum Cyanobacteriota; class Cyanophyceae; order Nostocales; family Nostocaceae; genus Nostoc; species Nostoc sp. UIC 10630. The sequence continues at coordinate 11,667 of NZ_JAAGOG010000037.1, read as the reverse complement.
AAAATTATTGCACCTTTTATAATTTTATTTTATTGCTTAATTATCAAAGGCGGTATTCTAGATGGTTGGCATGGTTGGTACTATGCCTTTCAACGTGTTCTGGCAGAAATACTCTTGAGCATTCGACTTATAGAAGCTGAGAAATTTAAAACTTAATTAGTCAGTAGTTATTAAGAATTTATTTTAATATATTATAAATATTTACAATACTTAGATACATTCAGTAAGCATCAGTAGGAGATTCAGTCCTACAGCTACAAAGGTTGACCACTAAATCTACTATTTGGTGGGGTTTTAAAACCATCTATTCAGCGTTCGACTGAGCCTTGTCGAAATGTCACACCGAAGTCAAAGTCCGCCAGTCGTATAGAATTCATGTTGAATTCTAGCTCATGAATGCTATTTCGATAAATTTAACCACCGTATGCGCCTAAATCAATATACTGTTAACGACTACACTCCAGGAGCACCATACTGGAAGCAACTTCTTTGGTATTTTATTGGATCGCCCTTAGTTGAAACTTATTGGCTACCATTTTCAGTTTTTAAGATTTGGGTACTCCGCAGTTTTGGAGCTACAGTTGGTCAAGGTGTCCGCATTAAACCTGGAGTGCGGGTAAAATTTCCCTGGCGGTTAGACATTGGTGATTTTGTTTGGATTGGGGAAAATGTATGGATAGATAACCTCGCTTGTGTCACCATTGAAAGCCATGTTTGCCTATCTCAAATGGTCTATCTCTGCACCGGGAATCATGACTGGAATCATCCCGATTTTAAATTAATTGTTGCCCCAATCAATATTCAAGAGGGTAGTTGGATTGCTGCCAAGTCTGTAATTGGGCCAGGGGTCACTGTTGGTCGAGGAGCAGTACTAACATTAGGTGGAGTTACTGGAAAATCGCTACAGTCGATGACCATTTATGCAGGTAATCCGGCTCAACCCATCAAGCAACGAAAGCTTTAATAAGACATATCTGAAAACAGGCAAAGCCTCTGTGCAAAAAGCTTCAAGCAGGCGATCGCAGATTTCACTCTTAACGTAAATTTAAACTGATAATAGTACTTTGAGATATTTTTCGTTGTAAATAGGTCAGAATCTAAGCTTATAAATAATCAGACAAAATTACAAAATTAATTATATATGGTTCTCGAACGGTTTGATCCCTGATATACTCTCTGCGTAGTAACGAAAGAAGGATGCCTAGCCTAGATTAATGGAAAAGTGATAGTCATCACATTTTGAAAAAACGACATTTTCAAAATTCTTCCACCCGAATAAATACTGAAGTTGTTAGTTCAATCTCTAATCTATTAGCTCTGATATATTTCAAGAGTCATTAGTAGATGTAGTAACTAACAGCCTGTTGACTGCGGCTAGTTTGTTTATATTTTGATTCAGCAACGCCTTTTAATTTCAGAGGATAAATGATGTGAACCCTAAATTAAGCAGATTTTTTCTGCACACTGCTATTACGTTACTGTTACTACTGAGTTTATCCGGCATTAGTCATGTATTAAATATTCCGGTTGTTGAGCCACTGAAGGTTATAGCGGCTACCAGCACATTGACTATTCCGTCGAGCGCATCGGCACCTTGGCCTGTATTTAAGCGTGTAGATGCTCTCAACTCATCGTTTCGTTCTGGACTAAACACAGCCTGGGGAGACTATTGGGAGCGTAGCGAAAATCCTTTTGATCTTGTGTATACAGAGCAAACCCAGGAACTAACCAACACCGCCAATGGTAACTATGCAATATACAACAACCTTGACTTAGGTAGTGGTGTAGAGGCGTTGATGATGCGTATCGCTTTACCTTCTGGGACAAACAGCGTTGAAGTGCGCTTAGGTTCAGTTAGCGGCACTGTAGTGGGAAGCTGTACCATCAACAGTACTGGTTCTCTGTCAAACTATCGTACAGTTCCGTGTCCTTTGAATAAGAGCCTTGCAAAAGGAAAACAAAACCTTGTCATTAGGTTTACAGGCTCTAACAGTTCTATGCGCTTTAATTGGTTTGCTTTCTGGGCAAAGGATACAGTGCAAAAAATTGACGAGATACAAAAAATCCAATCCAACAGTGTAAACCAAGGTTCGCCTGTTATTCCTATTTCTGGCAGACCGATACGAATACAAAACCTACTACCAACCAGTTCCCAGATTCTGGCCAAATCCTATGGGCTGTGGTCTCCTGGCAAAACATGGGAATGCCCCAAGTGGATGCACGATACTTATTTCACCAACGGTGAGGATGGCAAAGTCTACCCCACATGGCATCCACCTGTAGATTTCAACCCTGAAACAAATACGTATTGTACATACGGTCACGAGCATGGTGACGATCCGCTCAGTTCAGAGGTATTTAATATTGCAGGGATGCCAGCTTTTGGCTATGTAAATGAGCAACTAGCAACTAATAATCCATCTAATCCATCTGTTCATAGAAATGAAGATCACTTTGGGCATAAGGTTCTTGTTGCCAACAATTGGCAGATGTTCGATGCCAGCAACAGCAGTTTAATTAAATCCTGTGACGTGAGCTTAAAACTGCACATGGGTACACATTCGCCGGATGCGCTAGTAAATACAGCCCATGAAATGTTTGCGTCTGGTAAATGTGATGGGCTTGAACCCTTCAATTTAAAGCATTTTGCTTTGTTTGGTGCTGCCGGAGAATTTAAAGAACCTGAAACTTCTTTGTGTAACTTATCAACGGTAAATCCTGGCATTCCTCCCTCCCCTACGAATCAACCCTATGGTGATGCCCATCGCGCCATTCCTACTGCTGGTTGTTACCAGCGTGGGACAGTTGATCAAAAAACGGCAGATATAAATTCAAGAAATACTGAATCTTGGCTTACTGGCTTTGCTGGAAAAAGTTTTTACTTTAAGGTCGCAAATCCTTCCCGTTTTTATGATCCGTCTACCACAACGAAGATCAATAGGACTGTGAATAGCTGCTATGACCCAGCACATCCTCTTTCTACAACTCTAATTTGCGAGGAAACATTAGCTGCTGGTAGCAAAGTCGAGTGGGACGACCCGCGATCGCCCTTCCGAGGAACAACTCAAAGAGAAACTCACTTTTCTGGTCTTGCATTTAGCAATTCTGCAAATTCAGTAATCTATACAGATGCTTATGGGAGAAACGCAAGCATATCACCCGCTCCCGCTCAAGGGATTACGTTCAAGCAAATTGTTCCTGTCAAAGGATTTAAGTATGATGTAAATGGTCAAGCTAGCCTTTTCCCACCCAGAGACTATTCTGCATTGGGACAAAATGGGGTAAGAGCGCCTAATTAAAAGAAACCGAGCAATTCTAAATCTGTAATGCAGGGCAATCGTGCCTGCATTCCATAAGAAACTCAAAGCTTCAGTTTCTCCATTCGCCGATGTCACGCCTTCGACCGAGCAGCAATAGCCTCATTAGACTATTTGTCAAGGTGTGGCATGGGCGGTGAAAAATACTAGTTTTCATGATGAGTTGTTAATTATAAAGACTTTTTCAGACGGGGATTTATTTAAACCCAGATTCCGCAGGTGATCTCGTAAATACTGTATTTTTGGAAATGACCTAAATGCTGCATTTTAGAAGCATTACAATCACTATCAACCGATTTTGTCACTCCCCGAAAACTTTTGCCATTTTTGAATTCTAAAGCTTTTGTATACCAAGCGATGGCTCCGCCTGCCGCAGGCATCGCAAGATTTTTCGGCGTTGCTGAGTGCGGTATGAATTAATTGAACACCAGGATAAAATGATGCTTCAAGTGCTGAAGTAATAATAGAGTAAAGTATTTCAGTATTTTTACGGTCTTAGAATAACATAGTATTTTGCGATAGCGAAGCGGTAGCGACTTAGGAGGGTCAATAAACTGAGGGTAAACTTTCCATCCGTCAGTAACATAAAAATAACAATTTATGAGTCAAAATATTGACGCAGCTAGAATTTCTATTATTATTCCGACTCTTAATGAAGCAGGGAATATCAAAAAAGCAATTGTAACTACTCAACCCAATACAAATATAGAAGTAATCATAGTAGATGGTGGCTCTAAAGATGACACCATAGAAATAGCTCAGTCTTTAAATGTCAAAGTTATCTCATCATCTCCAGGTCGTGCTGTGCAAATGAACGCGGGTGTAGTAGCTGCTAGCGGGAATATTCTCTTATTTCTTCATGCAGATACCCGTTTACCGACTGGGTTTGATGACATGATTCGCACAGCGCTACAACAACCTGGGACTGTGGCTGGTGCATTTAAGTTGCGGATTGATGCACCACTTTTAAGTTTACGATGGGTGGAGTGGGGAGTAAATGTGCGATCGCATTTTTGCCAAATGCCCTACGGCGACCAAGCAATTTTTTTAACCAAAAAAGTATTTCAGCAAATTGGTGGTTTTCCTGAATTGCCTATCATGGAAGACTTTGAACTCATACGTTGCTTAAAATCCATTGGACGAATTGTAATTATTCCTACACCAGTTGTTACTTCAGCCCGTAGATGGTTGCAAAAGGGAGTATTCAAAACTACGCTGCTTAATCAAATAGTAATTATTGCTTATTTACTCGGCGTTTCACCTGAGCGAATTCGTTGTTGGTATCGCCGAGAAAAATTTAAAAGAATTTAAGCTGTTTCTCATCTGAGTACTATATCTTAGGAGCAGTGAATTTAAAATCTAGGTTTCAAACTTGAGCCTCAGAAGGTCAAACTTATAAAAATGAAAAAACCTTTATTAACTTCTAAACTCAAACTACTACTCCTAAGTTGCCTGATTTTCACTTTAATAATTGCTGCTAAACAGTTAAACTTTCAGGGACTTTTACACACATCAATCATTTGGGTTGAGAGTCTTGGAGTTTTAGGGCCTATCGCTTATATATTCATTTACAACTTGGCAACATTATTATTTATACCGGGTTCTCTCTTGACACTCAAAGGTGGTTGTCTGTTTGGAGTATTTTGGGGGTCAATATATGTGCTAATTGCTGCAATAGCCGGAGCAACTTTAGCTTTTATTATTGGACGCTACCTTTCACGAGATTGGATTTCTCGACAAATGGACAAACATCCTAAATTTAAAGCAATTGATTTAGCAGTTGCGAAAGAGGGATGGAAAATAGTTTTTCTAACTCGTCTCTGTCCCGTTTTTCCCTTCAATTTATTAAATTATGCTTTTGGAGTCACACAGGTTTCTCTCAAAGACTATATATTAGGTTCCTTTGGCATTATTCCTGGTACTGTGATGTACGTTTATATTGGTTCTTTAGCTGGTAATCTTGCCATGATTAACACATCTCATCAACCAACTACTCCAGAAACTCAAGTCTGGCAATGGATAATGCAAGTAGTTGGGTTGATTGCTACCGTTGCCGTGACTGTACATATCACAAAAGTTGCTCAAAAAGTATTAGCTCAAAGTGTGGCATTAGAAGAAATAACAACCCATGAAAAAAATAACAATCATTCAGATATTTAAAAGTATTGATGCCAGAAACTTACAGAAGCTTTTTAGCCTAGGTGTATTAATATTATTGATATTGGCGAGTGCTTTCGCATTAAACACAGAAGCGGCTCTAGCAGAAGAATCTGCAAATCCAAATTATTTCAATCCTCAAACCATTTTACGGGATTCGTTGCAGTGGATTGATAGCCTGGGTGCATTGGGAGCCATAGCTTTTATTGCACTTTACATTATCGCTACCGTCGCTTTTTTCCCTGGTTCTATTCTCACCTTGGGTTCTGGCGTTATATTTGGCGTAGTTTGGGGTTCTTTGTACGTCTTCATTGGTGCAACACTTGGCGCTACAGCAGCTTTCCTCGTGGGACGTTATTTAGCAAGGAACTGGGTTGCTGGTAAAATTGCAGATAACAAAAAATTTGCCGCCATTGACCAAGCTGTTGGCAGAGAAGGATTAAAAATTGTCCTGCTAACGCGACTCTCGCCAATATTTCCTTTCAATTTATTAAATTATGCCTTTGGTATCACGGGAGTTTCACTTAAAGATTATTTCATTGGCTCTGTAGGGATGATTCCTGGAACCATTATGTACGTTTATATAGGTTCCCTTGCAAGTAATCTTGCCATGATTGGTACTGAAGCTCAACCTACTAACCCAACTTTACAATGGGCAATTCGGATTTTGGGTTTGATTGCGACAGTAGCCGTTACAGTTTATATAACCCGGATTGCACGTAAAGCTTTAGAAGAGGAATTGTAGGTACTCTATTGTGGGCTATTCAACAGCAAATTGCTGTAAATTATCGATTGTTGAAACGTTTATACAGGAAAACTTTAATCGTATCTGTCAATTCCCAAACGGACAAAACAATTCAAAGGTTGTATTTATTATTAAACAAACATAAAAAACAAGAGACTGAGCCAACTAAATTTATCAGGATTCTTAATTTTCAATTCCTCCCAAAGGTAGTTGACTTTAGTATTTTCAATTCTTAAAAGAGGTTTCGCCAATGACCAATTCAGATTTAGAGAGAGTCACGGTTCGCCCAACGGATGAATATAACCAAAAGTTGGTATCTTACGTGCATCCGCCAAATTGGGTTAATCCTCAACCGGCAGATGTTTATGATTTGGTAGTAATTGGGGCTGGTACGGCGGGATTAGTGGTGGCGGCGGGGGCTGCGGGTCTAGATTTGGGTTTAAAAGTGGCGTTAATTGAAAAGCATCTCATGGGTGGAGATTGCTTAAATGTTGGTTGCGTACCATCTAAAACTATTATTCGGTCTGCCCGTGTAGTTGGCGAAATCTGGGATGCTAAAAACTTGGGAGTTAATATTCCCCAACATAATATAGATGTTGATTTTCCCAAAGTTATGGCAAGGATGCGGCGGATAAGGGCTGATATCAGCCACAACGACTCGGCGGAGCGGTTTCAAAAGTTGGGTGTCGATGTCTTTTTGGGTAGCGGTCGATTTGCGAGTAAGAATACCGTGGAAGTTGGCGGTAAAACCCTGCGGTTTAAAAAAGCTGTAATTGCTACTGGCGCAAGAGCCGCACAACTGTCGATTCCGGGAATTGAAAAGGCGGGTTATCTAACGAATGAGACGGTTTTTTCCCTAATTCAACGACCGGAACGTTTGGCAGTGATTGGCGGCGGCCCCATTGGTTGCGAATTGGCGCAAGCTTTCCGGCGTTTGGGTTCTGAGGTGGTACTTTTCCATAGCGGTTCTCATCTTCTGAATAAAGAAGACGCTGAAGCTGCTGAAATTCTCCAAAAGGTTTTGATTAGGGAAGGAATTCGCGTAGTGTTGAATTCCAAGTTGGAAGAAGTGGTAACTGTGACTGAAGGGAAACGGCTTTACTTTTCTTCTAATGGTCATCGAGATTCGGTGACAGTAGATGAAATTTTAGTCGGTGCGGGGCGATCGCCAAATGTCGAAAATCTAAATTTAGAAGCTGTGGGTGTAGAATACGACAAACGCCAAGGTGTGAAGGTAAATGATTATCTTCAGACGACCAATCCCAAAATTTATGCGGCTGGCGATATCTGCATGAACTGGAAATTTACCCATGCTGCTGATGCTGCGGCGCGGATTGTGATTAAAAATACCCTGTTCTCTCCCTTTGGTATAGGACGCTCGAAACTCAGCAGTTTGGTGATGCCGTGGGTAACTTATACTGACCCAGAAATTGCCCACGCAGGGTTGTATGAACACGAGGCGCAGAAATTGGGTATTGAGGTGACGACAATCAAGATACCTTTTAGTAGTGTAGATCGCGCGATCGCAGATGGTGAAGAATCAGGATTTCTCAAAATCCACCATAAAAAGGGGTCTGATGAAATAATTGGTGCAACTATTGTCGCCAGTCACGCGGGTGAGATGATCTCAGAATTAACTACAGCAATGGTGAATAAGCTCGGTTTGAGTAAGTTAAGCAGTGTAATTCATCCTTATCCCACTCAAGCCGAAGCTATTAAAAAAGCCGCTGATGCTTATCGCCGCACACTCTTGACATCAAATACCAAAAAATTGTTGGGATTTCTAACAAAGTTATCTTGACAAAAATCAGTGAACAGTCGAATAACTGTTCACTGACCTCCTTCAAGTCATCTCTAAGCAGGTCGGAAGCGAGCAATTTCACCCCCGGTCAAGTTTACGTAGTACAGATTACCATCTTTTCCAGTGGTGATCTGTGTAGGCACTCCTAGATTTGGCGTGTCTGCTGGGGAAGCAAACCGCTTAACAGAGACAAGTTTGCCCTGGCTATCGAATGTCAAAGCATCGATAGTTCCTTGACTGAAATCACCAACGAATAACGCACCTTGATAGATTGAGGGGAAAGTATTGCCTGTGTAAAAGTCACCCATAGTAATCGAATTGGAACTAAAATGCTTGTAAGTATAAACTGGTGCTGTAACAGTTTTGCCACTACTATAAAAGTCTTTTGCTGCATTTAGGGTCGCATATTTTGGTTGTTGCAAGCTGACGATGTTGCCTTTTGCATCAAGACCTCCTTCATAGAACGGCCAGCCAAAGTTAGCTCCTGGTTTTCCGACATTGACCTCTTCGTAAGAATCAAAGCCAACATCACCAATCACAGGGTTATTATTCTTATCAATTGTGAAACGGAAGGGGTTACGTAAACCTAAGTTATAAACCTTGGAACGATTGCTATTGGGATCGCCGTTGTAGAAAGGATTACTTGATAGACCTTGACCAGTAATCGCATCAATATGCAGGATCTTGCCGGACAGATTATCGATATCCTGAACGCGAATTGCTCGCGGATCTATCCCGTTGTAGGAAGTCCCGTCTCCTAAGCTCACAAACAGAGAACCATCGGTACCAAAGCGCACAGCACCAACTGAGTGAGATTCACTATCGTTGGCTATAAAATTCTGGACATTTTGGACTTTATCAAGATTATTGAGATAATCCTGCAAGCTAGTAAACGGCTTACCAGTATCTTTGTTAATAATTCCTGATGGTGCGTAGCCAAGTGAGACATTTGTGCTATTTCCATCTGGACGGCTAATATTATCCCAAGTGGCATTAGTACCCAGTAGCACAAATTGGCTGCCGGCAATGGCAGTAGTGTAATTTGTTTTGGGGTCAGCTGTTACCCGAATTAGCTGTGCAGTCCGATTCCCATTCTGATCGGGATTGTCCAATGTGCTATTGGGATTGTTTTTAGGGTTGTTTGGATTAGTTTCTGGTGGATCGTAAGTATACAATAGGTAAACATAGTTATTGCCGGTTGGACTTTTGCCAAAATCTGGATGTACAGCAATGCCTAAAAGACCGCGATCGCGCGTGTCATTTACCTGTGCAGAAATATCGATAAATGGTGTTGCTAATAATTTGCCGTTGTCTAAGACTCGCACTACCCCATTTTTCTGGGCAATGAACATCTGCTTTTGGTCAGCTGTCCAGTCAAAAGCTGTGGGTTGATTCAAACCAGAAGCTACCGTATCTAAAGCAAACTTAGTAGAGTCATTATCAAGAATCGTGATAGTTGTTTGTTGATTAGTTAGTTGGACTCCAACTGCATTACTAAAGTTGAGAGTAAATGTTTCATTTGATTCCTCAACGTTGTCATTAATAATGGGGATAATAATGTTTTGCTGGCTTTGTCCTGCAATAAAACTCAAGGTTCCAGATTTACTTTGGTAGTCAGATCCAGCTTTAGCCGTTCCATCCACAGTTGTGTAGTTCACACTAGCAGCGCCTACAGTGTTACCCCGTGTAGCTGTCACCGTAGCTGTACCAGCACCCTCATTAATTACTGGCGCACTAAAATCGATGCCAGAGCGATCGTTATCTTGAATCGTAATTCCAAGAGTTCTTTGGAGTCCTAGTGTTGCTCCCCCTGGCTGATCGATAACAAAACTAAAAGTTTCATCTACTTCTATTAATGAATCGTCATTGATCGGAATTGATACCTGTCTGCTGCTTTCACCCGGCGCAAAAATTATTGTTCCAGCGCTTTCGGTGCCATCACTTCCGTAGTCAACTCCTGCTGTGGCAGTACCAGCTATGGTTGCATACTTGATTGAAGATGTGCTGCTTAAATCACCACTCCTGAGCAAAGTTATGGTAGCATTAACAGCGCCTTCGTTCAGAGTTGTGGAAGATGATCCTAATGTGATTGTGGTCTGAAGAACTGGTGAATACAGTTGTGATTGAGGAATAATTTCTTTGGTCTGAGAAGCACTCGACCAAGCCAACTTGGAAACGGCATTGACAGTATTTTCGAAGTATTCAAGCTTAATATCATACTTCTGACCTGCAACTAGTGCGATCGAGCCGCTAAATTCAGTGGCAGATTGATTGACAAACTGATTGATGATTTGCTGACCATTCACCCAGAGTCGCACACCATCATCACTAGTGGTATAGAAGTTGTAAGTCTCGCTGTACTTGGCTTGCACTTGACCTGTCCAACGTGCTGAGAAGGTATCTGGAGCAATGAACGATTCTGGAGAACCAAAACCCCAGTCAAAGTTCACTGTCGTATCTGTACGGGTTTGCTTCAGGTTGGTAAAGTCGATGTTGTCGTAGTACTCTGCTTTGAGTCCGTTGCCGTTGCCATTAGCACTTTGACTATAAAGTTGGGACTGAGGAATGATTTCTTTGGTTTGAGAAGCACTTGACCAAGCCAGCTTGGAAACGGCAGTGACTGTATTTTCGTAGTATTCAAGTTTAATATCGTACTTTTGACCTGCAACCAGAGCGATTGAGCCAGTGTTTTCTGTAGGTGATTGATCGACAAACTTATTAATGATTTGTTGACCATTCACCCACAGCCGCACACCATCATCATTACTTGTGTAGAAGTTGTAAGTCTCGCTGTACTTGGCTTGTACCTGACCTGTCCAACGTGCTGAGAAGGTATCTGGAGCAATGGTCGGATCTGGAGAACCAAGACCCCAGTCAAAGTTCACTGTCGCATCTGTACGGGTTTGCTTCAGGTTGGTAAAGTCGATGTTGTCGTAGTACTCTGCTTTGAGTCCGTTGCCGTTGCCAATCGCAGGTACGTCGCTCTGACTATAAAGTTGGGACTGGGGAATGATTTCTTTGGTCTGAGTAGCACTTGACCAAGCCAGTTTGGAAACGGCAGTGACGGTATTTTCGAAGTATTCAAGCTTAATATCGTACTTCTGACCTGCAACTAGTGCGATCGAGCCGCTAAATTCAGTGGCAGATTGATTGACAAACTGATTGATGATTTGCTTACCATTCACCCAGAGTCGCACACCATCATCGCTAGTGGTATAGAAGTTGTAAGTCTCGCTGTACTTGGCTTCTACCTGACCTGTCCAACGTGCTGAGAAGGTATCTGGAGCAATGGACGAATCTGGAGAACCAAGACCCCAGTCAAAGTTCACCGTCGCATCTGTACGGGTTTTCTTGAGGTTGGTAAAGTCGATGTTGTCGTAGTACTCTGCTTTGAGTCCATCTCCCTGAGAAAGCAGACTGGCACTAGCTTGAGAAGAAATACTTGGCAGCAGCGTCTTATCAAGGGTTTGTAGAGATTTATTATCAATTACCGTTGGGTTAGAATTTTGATTCTGTAATTCATTCATTGAAATATATGCCTCACAATAGCGCTAGAACTAATTCCATAATTAATGTTGTGGAATTAGTTTTATAATGGATATTTCCAACAAAAAAAGCGTAGCTATACTAGGTGTAAACATATTAAT
>NZ_JAAGOG010000515.1:0-306 GCF_010747425.1 Nostoc sp. UIC 10630 | reverse complement strand
GGCGGTATTAGTTCTTTGAACACTCAGCAAACTGCTGTATCTCATCAAAGTTTGCACGAAATCAAAGCAACTGGCTTGTTCCCTTCTACTCTTGCTAGTTAGTAACAGTTTTATTTGAGATAACACACACATTACACATTAAGGAGAAAACATCATGTCTGACAACATTAAGCCCGTAGAATTATCTGCTGAAGAATTGGACAACGTAGCTGGTGGTGCTTTTAGCTATGTCGATGCTGACAACTACAACGCAATTGATCAGCAAGCGGGTGCAACTGTTCTCGGTGCTAATGGCGGTATTAGTTC
>NZ_JAAGOG010000036.1:0-50704 GCF_010747425.1 Nostoc sp. UIC 10630 | reverse complement strand
TATCCGACACACGACCTTTGATTTCCCCACCCTTCAAATGTACGGAGCTTTTTCAGAAATCAAATATTAGTCCTATATAAGCAAAGGACATGTTTTGGTTATTCCCAAACGTCATGTAAACAGTTATTTTGAGCTACCATTTAAAGAACAGTCTGCTTGCTGGTTTATGGTGAATAAAGTACAAGAAATTCTCAAAGCAGAATTTGAACCTGATGGCTTTAATATAGGAATGAATATCAATCGAGCCGCAGGTCAAAATATTATGCACGCCAGTATTCATATCATCCCTCGTTACAAAGGTGATAGTATTGGCGCTAAAAGTGGAATCAGGAATGTTATTCCTAAAAAGCAATAGTTTCTTTTACTGACAGCTTCTAGTCGCAAACCAAAATTTATAGTAAATACATAAATTCTGAAAAACCAGATTTATTAGTCTTGTCGAAAATATTGCAAAATATTTCAGTTAACCCAGATTATCTGGATCGATTCCTAGCGCTCTTAATTGTTCTGTCAATTGTTGCACCCGTTGTTCTGCTTGTTGAGCGCGTTGTGCTTCTTGTTGAGCGCGTTGTACTTCTTGTTTTACTTGTTCTGCGGGCGTGAGATATCGTTGTCCTTGCTCATCATACCAATACATCCATTCCCGCGTTACGCCACAATAATTTCCTCTTTCGCAACCAATTCCTAAACCAATTTCTGGTAGCCAAACGGGGTTTCCCTCTTGCAATTCATACTTACCATTAACCAACTTATGTACTTCTAGATGAGGTTTGCGGCGGCGACGGGAGGAATAAATCACATAGTAAAGTACACCCAAAGCCTCATATTCATCCAATTTAGTCGTGTATTCCTTGCGATAATTTTGGGAAACTACTTCTAGCACGAAAATCGGTACAACATTTTCATCCCACAGCACATAACTGGGACGCAACTCTTCATCATAAAACCGCTCTACGCCTAAGCTCAAAAATCCATCTGGCACAATGGGCGGTTTATCGGGGTGATAATAAATACCCATATCTATGGCAAATAGCCAGTCCATACGTTCTGCCCAAAGTATCAGCAGGATCGCCTTCAGCAAACCTGGTATCAATTCTTGCAGTTCATTATCCACAGGCGTTTCATCAGAGTCTGGTAGTTCCTCGGCTGAGGGCAAGTGCCTTGGCAAGTTGTAGTTTAACATCGCTGGTTTCCCCAAAAATCAAAGGACATTTGGCTCATCAGAATTATAGCGATTTCTTCACTAGCAATATCTACAAAAAGGCTGTTTGGTAACGCACGTAGATTAATGATTAGGATTTACGTCTACCTACCTATTGCGATCCGCTAATCTTGATAATGTAAATATTTTATTTTGACTAAGTGATACCACATGTGGTATTGATAAATAACTAAGATTCTACAGATAAAATAGTTACTAACTCATTTGTTAGTTGTGCAGAGCATTGCCTCAGCTAAAGTTGCAGCACAGTCAAGAATCTAAGCGTTTCTACCGCACAAAGGAAATTGCTTAAGGCAATAAAATTTTGGTAACTCTTAACTATTAATAAATATATAGGTGCTTAGTGCTATTAATGCTTTATATTTAGCGACAGGGTGGTGCAAACAGCCACTCATCTTTAAATACTTAGGAGGCAGTACCTACCGGGAGCAACTCACGCTTCGATACCATCAGCACGTAGCGTAAGTAAAGGTGAAGTTGATATTAAAACGAATAATTTTTGCTGAATTGCGACAGATAAGGACTAAACTAAAAAGTCTTGTGCAGCAAAACCTGTAGCTTTAAATGAAGTAATCATGTCTAAGGTTCTTGTCTCAGATTCTATTGACCAAGCTGGAATTGACATTCTTTCGCAAGTTGCTACTGTTGATGTCAAAATAGGTCTAAAACCAGCCCAACTGCTCGAAATTATTGGTGAATATGACGCACTGATGATTCGTTCTAGTACGCGCGTCACTCAAGAAATCATTGAAGCCGGCACTCAGCTAAAAATCATCGGTCGTGCTGGCGTAGGTGTGGATAATGTGGATGTTCCCGCAGCCACACGTCGGGGAATTGTAGTAGTCAATTCTCCAGAGGGAAACACAATTGCCGCCGCCGAACACGCGCTAGCAATGATTTTGGCTTTGTCTCGCCACATTCCTGATGCTAATGCCTCGGTGAAACGCGGTGCGTGGGATCGCAATAGCTTTGTTGGCGCGGAAGTCTACAAAAAAACTCTCGGTGTTGTCGGTTTGGGTAAAATTGGCTCCCATGTTGCGGCTGTAGCTAAGACAATGGGGATGAAACTCCTAGCTTATGACCCTTTTATTTCTACAGAACGAGCCGAACAGCTTGGCTGCCAGTTGGTGGAGCTAGATTTACTCTTCCAGCAAGCAGACTATATCACCCTACACATCCCGAAAACCCCAGAAACTACCCACTTAATCAATGCCACAACTTTGGCAAAGATGAAACCTACAGCCAGGATTGTCAACTGCGCTCGTGGTGGGATCATTGATGAAGTTGCTTTAGCAGCAGCTCTGAAAGCAGGTAAAATTGGTGGTGCCGCCTTGGATGTGTTCGAGTCAGAACCACTGGGTGAATCGGAATTGCGATCGCTAGGCAAAGAAGTTATCCTCACCCCCCACTTGGGAGCCTCTACCGCAGAAGCTCAAGTAAATGTGGCGATTGATGTTGCCGAACAAATTCGGGATGTACTTTTAGGACTACCAGCCCGTTCAGCCGTCAACATTCCCGGACTTGGCCCCGATGTGTTGGAAGAACTCAAACCCTATATGCAGCTAGCAGAAACTCTAGGTAATCTAGTAGGACAGCTAGCTGGCGGACGGGTGGAAGTACTCAATATTCGGCTACAAGGGGAACTCGCAACCAACAAAAGTCAGCCTTTGATAGTCGCTGCCCTCAAAGGTTTACTTTATCAAGCTTTACGGGAACGAGTAAATTACGTCAATGCCAGCATAGAAGCCAAAGAACGGGGAATTCGGGTAATTGAAACCCGCGATGCTTCCATTCGAGACTATGCCGGAACACTTCATCTAGAAGCTACGGGTACTTTAGGTACTCATTCTGTCACCGGCGCTTTGTTGGGTGAGCGGGAAATCCATCTAACTGATGTTGACGGTTTCCCCATTAACGTCCCACCCAGCAAATATATGCTGTTTACCCTGCACCGCGATATGCCGGGGATTATCGGCAAACTTGGTTCCTTACTGGGCAGTTTTAATGTGAATATTGCCAGTATGCAAGTAGGCCGTAAAATCGTCCGTGGTGATGCGGTAATGGCTCTGAGTATAGATGACCCTTTACCTGAAGGCATCTTGGATGAGATTATAAAAGTCCCTGGTATTCGGGACGCGTATACAGTAACACTTTAATTTTGGATTGCGGACTTCGGCTACGCTCAGTCGGACGATTTTGGATTTTGGATTGGTAATGGCTAATTGCTCATTGTTTTTCGCATTGGTCATTAACCATTACCAAGTCCCCAATCTAAAATCTAAAATCTAAAATCTAAAATTATATGGCAAACACCTGGTGGGAACTACAGATTTTATGTGAGCCAGACCTAGAAGATTCGATCTTTTGGCGACTGGAAGATTTTGGCTGTCGTGGAACAGCTAGTGAAAACAAAGGAAATTCATCTTTAGTTAGGGCCTATTTATCGACAATTCAAACACAGCTACTAGATTTGGCAGCGCTGTCACTGTGGCTGCGTCAAGATGCCCTTTGTGTAGGAGTTTCATCTCCCTCTCTGCAATGGCAGTTAATTGATGAGGAAGATTGGGCAACTAGCTGGAAACAATATTGGCATCCGCAAGAAATCGGCGATCGCTTCCTAATTAACCCCGCGTGGCTACCATTACCAGAAACAACAGAACGGTTAGTAATTCGTCTTGACCCTGGTGTAGCATTTGGTACGGGCAACCATGCCACCACTCAGTTATGTTTGGAATCCCTAGAAATGCGGCTGAGTGGAGTTCCTCAGTCATTTGTGGGTGATAGTGGCAAACAAAAACATCTGGTAATTGCAGATATTGGTTGTGGTTCTGGTATCCTTTCCATTGGGGCGCTGCTATTGGGAGCCGAAAAAGTCTATGCAGTAGATAATGACCCTTTAGCGGTGCAATCAACTATCAGTAATGGTCTCCTAAATGACATTAGCTCAGAACGTTTACTACCAGCACTAGGAAGTGTAGACGTTTTGACAAAACTGCTTGAGAAACCAGTGGATGGTATAGTTTGCAATATTCTGGCTCATGTAATTATTGAGTTGATTCCAGAAATGAGTGCGATCGCTAAACCTGAAACTTGGGCGATCTTCAGTGGTATTTTACTAGAACAATCTAAAGCTGTTGCTGACGCTTTAGAACAAAATGGTTGGGTCGTTGCTACCCTGTGGAAAAGAAAAGAATGGTGTTGCTTGAATGTACGGCGTTCTTAACCAACGCAAAACTAGACAATACCCTGCGGGAAGCGACTTTGCGTCTACATGAATTGCTCTTAGCTGAAAATGAAGGTTTCAGCTATGGTTTGCGTCAGTCTTGTAGAAAAAATGGATGATACGTTTTAACAGTATTCGACTTAAGTATAAGTAATCAAGCAATCTGAGGTGACATAATATATAGATTAACCACTATTGACTTTTGAAACCAGCGATGAAAGAACGGCTACAAATCCACAAAAAAGCTGACTCATCCGCTTCTAAGTCAGAGCAAGGTCAGCACCTTTTAATTACTCACTCTCAACTTGGCTCCAACAAGCCTATATTACAGGCGAAAGTAGAGAATCATAAATTTCAAGAGTATCAGTTTGAGGCAACAAAACTCCAAATCCAAGCCAAGCATGGCACGATCACGCCAGACGGACAGGAACGACTCACAGTATTACAGGCAAAGATGAATGAGTCGTTGCAGCAAGGGAAGGAACACTCTTTTCAGTTTGGTCATAACATTGACAAAATGGCGATCAAACGTGCTGATGCTGTATCGCTGGCACAAATGCAACCCCTTCAAGAACCAAAAATACAGCCAAAACTCACTGTTGGTCAACAAGGAGATCAGTATGAGCAAGAAGCGGATAGAGTAGCTACTTCTGTTGTCAGCCAAATTAATGCAGCTACTTTGCAAAACCAAGAAGGACAGCAGACGACCTTAGCAGGTAGCAGAAACATCCAAGCAAGCTCTGAAGAAATATTAGCAGCAAATAACTCAGCAGATAAAAAACAAAAATTTTTACAAGATTACTCACTAGCGAAAACATTAGTAAATGGCATAGATGACACATTACCAGAAGATAAAATCCTAGAACAACTATTCAAAAACTTTGGCAATATCCAATTTCAATACACAATGGTGAGTAAGAGCCAAGAAACTCTCTTGAAAGGCTCTCCAGAAGGAGATTGTCAGACATTAGCTCGTGCATTTAAAAAAGTTGCAGAAGAATATTTTGGTATTGAAAAAATAACAGTTGAAAGCATTGCCAAACCTTTTTTGAGTGAAGCTGGAGTTACGCCATACCAAGGCAAAAAGCCTAATTGTGATGATGGTAAGCGGTGGTTTTTCCAAAACCATTATTGGGCTAGCTGGAACGGAAAGGTTTACGATGTTTTATTTCTCAGCCATAAACGAACTGAAGCAGATATGGCAAAACAGATGCAACCACTTACATCTATGTTGATGCCTGAACAAGAGTACTATGAAACAGAAAAAGGAAAAGTTGTATATCCAATCGTTAATAAGTACTCAACTGTAGAAATGAGTATATTTGAGAAACTGAAAAACTTTGTGAATAATCTTGGTAGATTTTTCTCTGACAATATGAGTGCAATAATAAATAAAATTCAGTCTTTATTGTCTAAAGGTGGAAACAACGCTAGTGGTTTTGATTCTCTAATGAGAGAACTAGAAAATGACAAAACTAGTACTGTGGTCTCAAATAATCAAAATCAATAATTATAAACCTTGATGGGATCGTTAATTGAGTGCGATCGCATTTTTACTTGGTACAAGATTAATTCAATTGCGATCGCACCCCAGACAAAGGCAAATCAGTTATTTTGGTTAGCGATCTATGCGATCGCAGTAATTAAACTCACGTTATATTCACAAGGGTAAAGGGAAAGGGTAAAAGTTTTTCTTTTACCCTTTAATCCTATAAAATTTTACATACTTCGGTTTAATCGTGCTTACTTACTTGGATAATCCTGATTTGCCTACAACTGTTGCCTTCTCGGACGAGCAACTGCAATGCTTGTTTACGTAGGCGTAGCCTGTCGTAGACATCGCACCAACATGCCTGAAGTACGGAATACGGCGCTTCGCGCCTGTTCCTCAAGGGTTTTCAGGCTGCCTTACTTATAAAAAAATCCGATGTCTTAATTAAGTGCAGATCAAGCTTCCATATAATAGTTGAAGAAGTGCAACAAAATTAAACATCAAGTAAAGTCCCTCCTCTGTCACTCCCTCTCCAACATACCCCTGTATGGGCAATACATTATAAACGCCTTAAGGGCAGTTTTCTTAAAAGTATTGCTCCTGCAAGCTTAACTTTGGCTTGGCAGACTAGATAAATCGGGTCTGGTTGGCATCTACGCGGTTCAATTCAAAATTTTGCCTTTGGCACGCTACACGAACACAACAGGAGAACACGAAATCTATGACCAGACTAGAAACCCGCACTGAACCAATGGTGCTAAACATGGGGCCACACCACCCCTCAATGCACGGGGTTCTGCGGCTAATCATGACTCTGGATGGCGAGGATGTCGTTGACTGTGAACCGGTCATCGGCTATCTGCACCGAGGAATGGAAAAAATTGCTGAGAACCGCACTAATGTAATGTACGTCCCTTACGTTAGTCGCTGGGACTACGCTGCGGGAATGTTCAACGAAGCTGTCACTGTTAACGCCCCAGAAAAGCTTGCAGGTGTCGCTGTCCCCAAACGCGCTAGCTACATTCGCGTCATCATGCTGGAGTTGAACCGCATTGCTAACCACTTGCTATGGTTTGGCCCCTTCTTAGCTGACGTAGGTGCTCAAACTCCCTTCTTCTACCAGTTCCGGGAACGGGAGATGATTTATGATTTGTGGGAAGCTGCCACAGGTTATCGGATGGTGAATAACAATTACTTCCGCGTTGGTGGAGTAGCAGCTGATTTACCTTACGGTTGGGTAGATAAGTGTATAGAATTCTGCGACTACCTATTACCTAAAGTTGATGAATATGAACGCTTAGTAACCGATAACCCCATCTTCCGGCGACGTGTTGAGGGTATTGGGACTATCACCCGTGAAGAAGCAATTAACTGGGGACTTTCTGGCCCAATGTTACGCGCTTCTGGTGTGCAATGGGATTTGCGAAAAGTTGACCATTACGAATGCTACGACGATTTCGACTGGGATGTGCAGTGGGAAACTGCCGGTGATTGCTTTGCCCGTTACGTGGTGCGGATGCGGGAAATGCGCGAATCTGTGAAGATTATTCGCCAAGCAATTAAAGGACTTCCTGGCGGCCCTTACGAAAATCTGGAAGCCAAGCGTTTAGCCGCAGGTAAAAAATCCGAGTGGGACGCATTTGATTACCAATTCATTGGCAAAAAAGTTTCCCCCACTTTCAAGATTCCCAAGGGTGAAATCTACGCCCGTGTAGAAAGTGGCAAAGGTGAATTGGGAATTTATTTGGTTGGCGATGATAATGTCTTCCCTGCACGGTGGAAGATTCGCGCCGCAGATTTCAACAACCTCCAGATTGTCCCACATTTACTGCGCGGCATGAAGGTTGCAGATATTGTGGTGATTCTTGGTAGTGTTGACGTAATCATGGGGTCTGTGGATAGGTAGAAAATATTTATCTAAGTATTTTTTAGAGCAGTTGCATAATACAACTGCTCTATTTTTTTACAGTTCAGTTAAGTATTTCTTTCTTCTCTCCTTGGCGTTCTTGGCGGTTCGTAAAAATAATTGACTAATCGAACCGCCAAGTCGCCAAGAACGCCAAGAAGAATGCACTCTTCAGTAATCTGGCTGGAAAAATTTTTTACTCATATAACATAGGTACGAAATATTGATGAGTTTTAAATAATGCCCCGTATTTTTGACAACATAGATTTGCAACTGCTACCAATTTTACGAGAAACCCTCAAAATCTCTTATCGCGCAGATTTTTGCGTTGGCTACTTTAACCTCAGAGGTTGGCGAAGAATTGATGATTTAATCGAACAGTATGTTGGTAGTGAAAATGCTTGTTGTCGTTTGCTAATTGGGATGCAAAGCTTACCCAGTGATGAAGTTCATGCAGCATTTAGCCTTGTTAGTGGTGATGGACGGATTGATAACAGTAGCATTGTGCGGTTTAAAAAACGTATGGCGGCGGAATTTCGCCAGCAGTTGACTATTGGTGCGCCGACTAATCAGGATGAAGCGGGGTTGCGGCGGTTAAGTCATCAGCTAAAAACTCGGAAGGTAATTATTAAACTGTTTTTGCGCCATTCTCTCCATGCCAAGTTATATCTTGTGCATCGCAATGACCCTAATACCCCAACTGTGGGATTCTTGGGTAGTAGTAATTTAACCCTTCCCGGACTGGCAAAACAAGGGGAGTTGAATGTTGATATTTTAGACCACGATGCTTGTAATAAACTACAAAAGTGGTTTAGCGATCGCTGGCAAGATTACGGTTGTGTAGATATTTCTCAAGAATTAGCAGAAATTATCGATCAGAGTTGGGCGAGAGATGAGCTAGTCTCACCTTACTACATCTACCTGAAGATAGCTTACCACTTATCCCATGAAGCGATCATATGAAAACCACCGAGGGAAATGATTCTTTGATTTATGTTGACCGCGATGGAAATAGCGTTACTCAATCACAATTAGCGGTGCTTCGGGTGGCGGCGTGTGAAGAATCTACTCCAGCGATACCCAGAGATAAACAGCATCACAAGTTAGTGCAAAAGGGTGCTGAATTGATTGCTGAAGATGAAAAAAATGCAGGTGGTCAATTAGGGCGACCATCAGGTGCAAGGTTCCGCACTTATGAACGACTTAAGAGTTATGTTCAAGAAATGAAAGGAACACTATTTGTTAGCGAAGAACTTTTAAAAGCAATTGATGAGATTTACCGTTATCCTTTGCGACAGTCAGCCATTGATACTCTGAATCGTCAACTGAGAAGTGGTATTAATAGTCAGGTGTTGGCTGATTTAGTTGTGTCGTTACGCATGGATGACCGTTTGTGTATTGTGACAGAAGAACTGGAGAAACGAGAACCTCAGATTATTTGTTCATTAGGACTATTTTCTAATTCGTAATTCGTAATTCGTAATTAAGACAGAAGACGCGATGAATCGCCGTCTCTACAATAATCAGTCCTTTGTAGAGACGGCGATTTATCGCATCTTTTAAACGATTTATCGCGTCTTTTGATAAATATTCTATGCTGCTTGATTTGCTTCCAACCAGTTAAGTAAATCCTCAATGGCTGTAAAATCCAATAAAGCCTCACCAAGTGCTTCTAATTGCTCTAAAGAAAGAGTTTGAATGCGCCCCCGAACCTCTTGTGGTAACTCTCCTACCCGTTTTTGTAGTAGGCGTAACACGAGGGTTTGTCCTTGTTCTTGTTTTCCTCGCTCGTAACCAATGCGCTCGCCTGTGGTAATGTAGCTCATAGTTTGCTCCTGCTCAAATTGCTTAAACTCTTGCCAAAATTCTGCTTCCAAGGCTTTTGGTAAAATCATAACCCAATCAATAAATCGATAAAGGTTACGAATATCTTTTTCTTGCAATCCTAATTCATACAATCGGCGAATTAAACTAAATTTCCAAGCTTTACGTTCTCCTAGATTTTTACTTGTTTGCTGCGTCTTCAAATGCGCCATTACTACAGTTGCAAATGGGTTTTCGCTGGCTTCTAATTCTGTCCAACGATTTTGATAATCCAGCAGCTTGACAGTTCCAAATTCAAAGTTAAGCCTGGTATTGGGATAATTATAACTATATTGATTGGGTCGCCATGTTGGGTCTGTATCGCACAAAATTGCCAAACTGATGGCAGGTTTTGCAAATCTGTCAAAAATTCGCAGGTTGTAGGAAAACATTCTTTCTGCAAAGATGTCTTCTGATTTTGCCTGGATTTCTACATGGATTAATAGCCAAATTTCTTGTCCTTGAATTTGCCAGACTTTAACTAATTTATCTGCATATCTTCTACCAAGTTCGGCTTCACGGGCTATTTGTTGAAATTCCTTATCAAGAAATTCGTGGGGACGTTCCCAATTAATTATTTCTGCTGTTTGGGGAAAGAAAAATTGGATTGCTTGGGGAAAATAAGCTTCTAAAATTTCCTTCCACGGGCTATCATTATCTGCTCTTTTCAGTTCTTCTGCCATTAGTTTATTGTTATACCATTTAAAAATCCTAAATCATTTGTGAACAACAAGATAATCCAAAGTCAAACTCTATGGACTTTGCTTTTGTAGCTGCGAATTACTTTTACTCCTCAACCTGCGCTTAGATCCAATGGCAAGAGACGCGATGAATCGCCGTCTCTACAATAATTAACCCTTTGTAGAGACGGCGATTTATCACGTCTTTCTTTCTTATATTACGTAAAATACCGAAATGAGAAAGCAAACTGGGGTTTGAGAAAGTAAAAGCTTCTTTTGCTTGCGGAAAACACCCAAACGAGAAAGCAAACTGGGGTTTGAATAAGTAAAAGCTCGTTTTGCTTGCGGAAAACACCAAAATGAGAAAGCAAACTGGGGTTTGAATAAGTAAAAGCTTCTTTTGCTTGCGGAAAACACTGAAATGAGAAAGCAAACTGGGGTTTGAATAAGTAAAAGCTTATTTTAAGAAAGCATTTCAGTGTTTTGAGAAAGTAAACAGACCTTTTTATAAAGCAATTAGGCGTTTTGATAAAGTAATCAGCAAATATACTTGACAATAAAAAATCACGGTTGGACAAATAAAGCCGACGTTTAGAGAAATTGATAATTTTTACGTATAATTTCTCAGCCTAATTAAATGTAAAGGATTTATAAAGTATAAAAAGCATGGTAAAAATTTAACTCCTATAAACAGGGTTTCTTGAAGTCCGCCAGCGCAGACTTAATTTTTAAAGCCACAGATTTATTTTCTGAATGGCAAATTTACCATGCTTGGTTTTTATTTTCCAAGCATGGTAGATTATGTCACTCAATTTTCAACGAACACGCTAATTCAAGTTTACAGTGCGGTGTTCGGTACAATTAAATTGATGGGTGATGACACTCTCAAAAATAAACTTGAAGAGATAGAAAATTCCCATCCATCAATACCTTATTTTATCAAAAAGCGGATTGTTTCAGATAACCTCTATGGTATAGACATCATGGAGGAAGCTACAGAAATTGCTAAACTGCGTCTTTTCTTAGCGTTGGTTTCTTCTGCTAATGATGTGGAAGAGTTAGAGCCTCTGCCTAATATTTTTGCAGGTAACACACTAATTGTGTCACAGCAATTCACAAAGAAAGATGAATTACTATTTGTTGTTTCTGTATTGAATAGCTTTGCTTGCGATTTTATAATTCGCCAAAAAGTAACGGCGCATTGCAATATGTTTTATGTCTACCAACTACCCGTCCCACGTTTAACAAAAAACGATCGCAACTTCAACGATATTGTACAACGCGCCGCCAAACTCATCTGCACCACACCAGAATTTGACGAACTCGCGCAAGAAGTCGGTTTAGGTTCCCATCAACAAGGCGTTACCGACGAAGCAGAACGCGCTAAACTCCGCGCAGAACTCGATGGAATGGTAGCACATCTTTATGGCTTAACCGAAGATGAATTTAGCTACATTCTCACTACCTTTCCAATTGTGAATGCAACTGTTAAAGAAGCAGCATTGTCAGCTTACCGTAGCTTTGTGCCAATGTTTGGAAACTCAGAATTAGTCTCTTGTTAGTCTCTCGTTATCATACAGAGTATGGAAACAAAGAATACTATCACTATGACTAAGAGGTTGTTTGAAAAGTAATTTGCTGTATCTTTGCACTTATTGATCTTCTCTAACCCCCCTTATAAAGCTACAGTGTATATACAAGTCTTCTAGAGTTGCGCCACAGTCTTTTGATCCCCCCTAACCCCCCTTAAAAAAGGGGGGAACCGGAATCAAAGTCCCCCTTTTTAAGGGGGATTTAGGGGAATCTAAAACGTTTTGCTACCATGAAAAGGATTTTTTAAACATCCTCTAATATCTGTAACGAGGAATACAAACTGAATTGTTACATTAGAGTTTGAAGTATATTTATTGCCTGAAGCTATAGAAAGATAAAACATATTATTTGTAATTTTCCATAATTCTTAAGATTAAATTTATAATTTTGAATTATCTTTGGTGCGAATTAAAAATTGTAGTTTCTTAATAATTTATTTTAAATTTACTAAAAAGGTTGACTAAGATTATGTTTAGTTAAAATTGAATTGCTGCTATAAATACAAAAATGTATTTAAATAAGGTGTAATAAATTACTATATAAATCCGGCAGCATTTACTTAGTCGTAATTTTAGAACCGTGCAAATTCATCCTCACTCGGAATTTAACCATAGCCGCGATCGCCGTGAACAGGGTTTGCAAAATTTGCTCGACCGCCTTGTTAAAACAATGCAGCGCGATGAGTTAGTCAGGCAAACAACAAATCAACTCAGAGAATTGCTTCAGGTTGATCGGGTGGTATTGTATTATTTTTACAGTCAGTGGGAAGGACAAGTAACTTTTGAATCTTTGAGTTCTCAAGAATTCTCAATACTTGGTTCCACGGGCCCAGATGATTGTTTTAACAACGAGTATGCGGCTTTATACTTAGCAGGACGGGTAAGAGCGATCGCTGATATTGAATTAGAGCCAATCCAGCCTTGTCACCGAGATTTTCTCCGCAATTTGCAAGTTCGCGCTAACTTGGTTGTACCAATTGTCATCCCAAGAGGATTATGGGGATTGCTAGTAGCACATCACTGTCAAGGGACTCATGATTGGTCGCCATCAGATATAGAAATGATGCAAACAGGGGCGCAAACTCTAGCAACAGATCGTAATATTTTGGAAAGCTAAAATAATTTGTCATTTGTCATTTGTCATTCGTAGTTAAAAGGGCGGTTAGAAACCGCGTCTAGACAAGGCTTTACCCACCTCCGTGGGTTTCAAACTCTCAATTTTTTCTAGATAAGGAGAAAGAATTATGAAATTTGGTTATACGGTCATCTGGGTAGACGATGTAGTTAAAACGGTTGAGTTTTACGAAAAAGCCTTTGGTCTGGTTCGTCGCACTCTCCAGGATAAAGGACAATCTATCTGGGCGGAAATCGAAACTGGCAGCACTACATTAGCTTTCTCTTCAAGTAGCGAAGCACAGAAATTATTTCCTGGTGGCTTTCATGCCAACGATCCCACACAACCACCGACATTAATTCAGATATCATTTATTACCCCCGATGTTGGCAGTGCTTACATGAGAGCGATCGGAGCAGGTGCAAAAACACTAGATGCCCCTAAAAGCCAGCCTGGGGGACAAATGATTGCTCGTGTCCGCGATCCCAATGGCGTGCTAGTGTCGTTGGTGAGTGGCTAGTACTGCTTCTCTGCGAGACGCTACGCTTAATTCGTAATTCGTAATTCGTCATTACCATTGCGTAAGGGTTTTAGTAATTCGGGCTTCAAACAAGCAAAGCTATAATTACCATAGCCTCTAGCTATGTTCCATACTTCTATGACTCACCTTCTGACACTGGAACTGAACGATCAGATTTTCGCAGCGATTCAGCGACAGGCTGAGGCAATTGGCGTTCCTCCTGAACGGCTAGCTGCAACGTTGCTAGAGCAACAGTTTGGGCAAGTTTTTAAATTGTTGTTGTCTGAAGCAGAAAAGGAGACAGCACGAGCTAGATTTGAACACCATTTTGGGGCACTTAATCTCGAACACACCATTGATTTGAACAATAAGAGCATTGATGTCAAAAATTTTTGAGTTGACAGAACAGCAAAAAGCTCTGATTGCTGACTATAGAATGAAGTGGTATTTAATAGCAATCTCAACTCAGCCAGTTGATAAAGCAAAAGCTTTTTCCGCAATCGAGACAGTTTACAAGAAAATATCAAACGCAGAAATACCTGACATATACTATTTTGAAAGTCCGCGTAGTGTGGCTAACCTCAGCTTTATAAGCTATATTCGTCCGGCTGCAAACTTATCCAATCAACGTAAGCTAAACAACATCATTAGGAAAACTAAAAATCAATTAATCAAACATGGATTTCTGCGTGATTCTTTTCACCGACATATTGTTTATCCACTGATTGAAATTGTTGGACAACAGTTTGACATTGAGCTATGGAACATTTTGCATAAGCAATTAACGTTCTGGTCACCGCTTAATAATCTGATACCTGGAAGCCTACGCGGTACTGAAAAATCATCTTTAATCTGGAAATCTGGTAAACCCAATCAACAAAGGGAAATAGAGCAATTTTGGTTCTATTTGGCAACAGGTTCAGTGTCACCAGATATGGAGTGTAGTATTTGTGGATTGTTGGACTTCTGCACCTCTGAGCTAGGATGCTTCATAGAGGAAGACTTATGGAACACATTAAGAACATATGTTTATGAGTGTGGTTGGACATTCTTTTTTCAAGATTTCTGTTTCACCTGTCAACGTCCATATAAAGTGCTGCTTGATGAGCAAAATCAACCTCATGCAGAGAATGAAGCAGCCATAGAATTTTTAGATGGTTTTAGCGTATTTGCCAAAAATGGTAAGCTGACTTTCGATTGCGATCATTTTAACAATCTGTTTGTACCTGATAGAACCTGATTTTTCAGTTAAAGTAAATGGGGTTTGTAGACCATTAGATAAATTATGAATTTTGTTTTACTTTACTCATAATTTATTTTGTAAACATCCTAATCTCAAATATCAAATTTTATGGATTCAAATCCAGCATTGTGTACAGCGATCGCAAATCACATTACCACCAGTCCTCAAAAACGAATTACTTTTGCCCAATTCATGGATTTGGCACTATACCACCCTGAATACGGCTACTATTCCAGCGATGCAGTCAAAATAGGCTTTAAAGATAGTGATTTTTTTACCTCTCCTAACCTCTGTCCTGACTTTGGTGAGTTACTAGCAGAACAATTTTTGCAAATGTGGGAGATTTTAGGAAAACCTGTACCCTTTTCTCTGGTAGAAATGGGAGCAGGTCAAGGATTGCTTGCATTGCATATCCTTAAATATCATCAACTGCACTACCCAGATTTTTTTACGGCGCTAGAGTACATCATTGTTGAAAAGTCCCCAACTTTAAGACAAGAACAGCAGCAACGCTTGCAAGATTTTCCTGTGCGTTGGTGTAATTTAGAGGAGATACCACAAAATGCGATCGCAGGTTGCTTTTTCTCTAACGAGTTAGTAGATGCGTTCCCCGTACATCAATTCATCCTAGAAACGGGAGAACTCCGAGAAATTTATGTAACCACAGATAGTAATGAGAAAGTAACCAATGCCCCATGCCCATCATTTGTAGAAGTCACAGGAGAACCTTCAACCCCCCAACTGGCTGAATATTTAGACTTAGTGGAAATGAACTTTACCCAAAGTGCATATCCCGATGGCTACCGTAGTGAAATTAATTTAGCGGCTGGTGACTGGTTGAGTATAGTAGCAGACCGCTTGCAGCGCGGCTATGTGTTAACAATTGATTATGGCTACCCCGCCAGCCGTTATTATAATCCCAGGCGATCGCAGGGAACGTTACAGTGCTATTATCATCATCGTTTCCATGACAACCCTTATATAAATATTGGGCAACAAGATATCACTGCCCATGTTGACTTTACAGCTTTGGAACGCTGGGGCAAACGGTGCAATTTAAAGAATGTTGGTTTTATCCAGCAGGGATTATTTTTGATGGCGTTGGGGTTAGGCGATCGCATTGCAGCCCTTTCCGAGCGAAAGCAACCTCTCTCGCAGTTACTACAGCATCGGGATGCACTACATCAACTTATAGATCCCACAGGACTTGGCGGCTTTGGAGTCTTAATTCAGAGCAAAGGTCTGGACAATACAGAAACTTCTCAAAAACTCAAAGGATTGACCCTGCCAGAATAAAGGTAAATTTGAAAAGTTAAAACTCTATTTAAGAATGCAGTATTAATCTTATTTAGACTAGCATAACAGTGAATACTGTAAAGTTAAACACAATACAAAAGTAATAATTATGTCCACCCATGACCTGCTAATGCTAGTAACACTACTTACTCCTGGTATTTTACTTTCAGTGATAATTATGGCGACTTTTGCGGCTGGTGGCTAATCAGCAAATAGGAAGTTATCAGTGTTCAAAGATAACTGTTCACTGATAACTGATAAGCTAAAAAACATTTAATTTGCATAATCGAATAAACATAACTCTTGTGGGGTAGGCCAAAAAGCCCGCCCAGCTTGTGCAATTTCAATGTAGAACAGCTGATCAAAATCAAACAATGGAAACGCGATGTCTACAACAGACTACGCCTACGCTGTATTAAAGGAAAGTGAAAAATGAAGGTGGCATTTCTGGGAACTGGACTGATGGGACTACCAATGGCTCAAAGGTTATTAGCCGCAGATATACAGCTAGTTGCCTACAATCGCACCCCAGAAAAATTAGCACCACTACAAGCAGCTGGGGCTGAAATTGCTACACATCCCCGCCACGCCATTCGTGCTGCTGAGTGCGTAATCCTCATGCTGACTAATGCCCCGGCCATTTATAATGTGTTGCTTTCAGATACTTCTTGGCAAACTCTGGAAGGGCGCACAATCATCCAAATGGGAACAATTACTCCCACAGAAAGCCAGGAAATTAGAGACGCGATCGTTGGTGGTGGTGGTGAGTATTTAGAAGCACCAGTATTAGGGAGTATCCCGGAAGCACAAGCTGGTAAGTTGAGTGTGATGGTAGGGGCAGAGCCAGAACAATATCAACGGCACTTGAAGTTACTCCAAAATTTTGGGACAGAACCTTTACTTATAGGACCAGTAGGATCTGCGGCGGCACTTAAATTGGCACTAAATCAACTAATAGCTTCCCTAACAACTAGCTTTGCTCTGAGCCTGGCTTTTGTCCAGCGTCAGGGTGTTGATGTGGATATGTTTATGCAAATCTTGCGCGACAGTCCACTTTACGCACCTACCTTTGACAAAAAGCTACAACGTATGTTGGATGGCAATTATGCCGATCCGAATTTCCCCACCAAACATTTGCTCAAAGATACAGAATTGTTTATCTCTGAAGCTAAATCTCGAAGTTTGGATCTCAGCAGTATTAAAGGTGTGCGGCAAATATTGCAAACAGCCGTGAAAATGTCATTTGCCGATGATGATTACTCATCACTATTTTCTGTAATTAAAGAATGGGGAGAGTGAAGGAGGCAGGAGGCAGGAGGCAGAAGGCAGAAGGAGTAAATCAGTAGGGGATTCGACCCCTACTGATTTAGAGCCACTGAACGAGAGTTCAGTGTTCTTGTCTTAAACCCTTGCTCCCTCTGGTCGCAGCAGGAAACAGATAGCGCAGCGTTAGCGAGTCTGCTGGAGCGTCGCGCAGTTTTCCTCCTGCCTCCTGCCCTCTGCCTCCTGCCTTCCTCGATAAATTTAAGTAGGGTAGCACAACTAGCTGTGCTACCCTACTTAAAAAGTTTTTTTACACCCCGGCATCCCTGATATGCGTGTTGAAAATGCTGAATTAAAAGGTTTTAATCTTTAAATAATGATATTACTGCCCATTAGTAGTTGATTGAGGAAATGGTAGAGATTCAGTCTGGGGTTGAGGCTGAGGTTCAGGTTTAGGATTCAAAAAATCCTGCCAAGTCTTAATTTGGTCTTGCGCCGCACTGTAAGCAGCACTACCGCGTGGAATCGATTTTGCAATATCAATCCCTCTAGCAATATCAGACTGACCTTGAGAGCGGGCTATTTCTAACAATTGCTGACTCCATTGGTCAATAGCCAGATTCGCATCCATACGTAAGATGCTATTGTTTGAAACCCGATCTGCCAACCGTATTGCTTCAACCAAAGCTTCTGGCGTACCAGCCGCGCCAACTTCTTGAGCTTTTTTCCAGTTTTCTCTAGTGCGGATTTGCCCTTCCCAATCATTTATCGCAGCTTGCGCTTCTTGTGAAAGCGCCCTTCCCGATGAAGCAATTTGTTGAGCGGCGCTAATGGCGGCGGTGAGATTTCCGCTCTGAGCCAGTTCTTGTGCTTGATCCAAGTAGGGTTGGTCTTGAATTCGCTGAATTTTTCCTATCCAAGTCCGAATTCTTTTCCGTGCTTCTGGATATAATGCCCGACCTCTACGAATTTCGCTGGCCTGAGCGATCGCAGCTTGCAAAGAGTTGATATCATCGAATACAGCTATCTGTTCGGCACGTTCTAAGTAAGGTTGGTCTTCAATTGTCTCCACTTGGGCACGCCAGCGATCCATTTCTTGTCTAGCTTCGCTGGCCCTGGGGTTACTTGCAGGGATGAGCTGCACCTGGGCGATCGCTGCTGTTAAATTAGGGACTGTTCCCTGGCTGGCCAACATTCTCGCTTTTTCTAGATTGGCGACATCTTCAATTTCCAACTGCCAACGAGCAATCAGTTGCTGGGCTTCGTTATACACTGGTCTGGAAGGATCGATTTGTTGTGCTTGAGCGATCGCAGCCTCTAAACCAGAAACGTTACCGATCCAAGCACTTCTTTTCGCGTCAGCTATGGCGATAAAGTCGTCTGTTTCACCCTGTAGTTTCGTACTCTCTGGAATTTGTCTAGCAATATTCAATGCTTCATCGGCATCCCGCTTGTCTAGTTTTGCCTGTGCCAATTCCAGCATTTTGCGTCCAAATGCGGGAATCGCTTCCTGAGCTTTTTGGTAAAGGTAACTTTCCTGCCCAATAGACTCGGCTAGCTTGATGGCTTCCAGTAAATTATCGACTACTTTGCTGCTTGCTAAACTTTCCGCTTTTCCTAACTTATCGCCATCTTCCCGCGCTGCGGCGATTAGACGATTCAATTGGTCGTATTTAGTGCCCGCCCAGTATTGATTGTCTACGCGCAGCATTTTGGCGGATAACATGAACGCCGATTGCCAGCGCCGTTCTTTTACTTCTGCGATCGCACCGTTGTATGTTTCTTCTGCTTTTGTCCAAATTGACTGCCATTTGTCAACTTGTTCATCGACTAATTTATAAGCTGCCACATCTTCGGGTATCTTACGAGCAGTAGCGATCGCTTCCTCTAAATTCCCCGTTTGGAAACTTTGATCGGCTAGCTTCAAAATATCCCGCGACCATTCTTCGATGAAACGATCAATTTCTCCATGCAACGGGTGATTTTGTGGTAGTTGCTTCACCAGAGCGATCGCTTGCAATAGGTCGTTCACTGTTTGCTTAGAAGCCGCCAACTGAGCACAATGTAGCCGCACAGAAGCACTAGCTAGGGGCCAGAAAATCGAGGGGCAATTAGGAGCAGTCGGCAACTTTAGCAGCATTGCCATTGCCAAGAATCCTACACTGCCGGGAATCAACATTAGTAGTACTAGCCACAATGTCCAGCTTTTCATCCAGCGTGGCCATTTCCCAGAAGTACTACTGAGTTTGGCAGTCTCTCCTGAATGACTATTTATAGGTAATCCTTGTGTATCGTTTTTTTTTCGTCGCTTCACTGACTTGGAAGTAGAACCAGTAGGTGGTACACCAAATGGTTGAGTTTCACCGAATTGTTCTGTTCGGGATAATCTTTTGTTTTGATCTGGCTCTCTATCACTGGCTGAAGACCAACTGTCTGGAATATCCCGCTCTGTCATCTCTCACACCAAAATAATTGAATAGCGCTCTGTTTTAGGTCGATAATTCCATTGATGCCATAGTAACTTTCTCGCGATCAAAAAGCTACTTTTTTTGATTATCCCTCTCCACAGAATACCATGTTCAATCTCAAAAATTAGTGTCTTTTTATACTTTATCCTGAAACAGTAGATTCAGCTTGCAAATCGGCAATTAGTTGAGCTAACTGATCGCTACTTGCCTGGTAAACGTTGCCGCAAAAGTCGCAAGTTGCTTCAGCACCATTATCTTTAACAATCATATCTTGCAGTTCGGCTTCTCCCAAAATTTTCAGTGCCCCCAAAACGCGATCAAAAGAACAACCACAGTGGAAGCGCAGCATTTGCCGTTCGGAAAAGATTTCCAGACCCATATCGCCCAATAGGTCGCTAAAAATTTCAGTCAAATTCTTCCCGGCTTGCAATAATGGCGTAAATCCTGCCAAACCAGCGACCCGTGATTCTAAAGTTTCTACGAGGGCTTCATCTCTGGCAGCTTTGGGTAACACTTGTATTAGTAATCCTCCAGCCGCAGTTACTCCCCCTGCTCCCACAAACACACCTAAAACTAAAGCTGAAGGTGTTTGTTCAGAATTCACCAGATAATGAGCCACATCATCACCAATTTCACCAGAAACTAGTTCTACCGTACTAGAGTAAGGATAACCATAACCGACATCTCGCACAACGTAGAGGTAGCCACCACCCACTGCACCACCAACATCTAGCTTACCTTTGGCATTAGGAGGTAATTCTATAGATGGATTCCCCACATATCCGCGTACCGTACCATCTAAGCCGGCATCTACCAATATGCCGCCTAAAGGGCCATCGCCCTTCACCCGCACATTGACCCTTGATCCACTTCGCTTCATACTAGAAGCCATTAACAAGCCTGCCGCCATAGTCCGACCCAGTGCTGCCGTTGCCACGTATGAAAGCTTGTGTCGCTGCCGTGCTTCTTCTGTTAAACGTGTGGTGATCACCCCTACGGCACGAATTCCACCTTCGGCTGCTGTTGCACGAATTAACTGATCCGCCATGAATAACCTTACATTTCTTAACAAGTTCACTTTTTCTATTCTAAGTTCTCTGCTGCTAGAAAAGTGACACCCAAATAATCACTGATTGTATTTGCAATATTAGAAATAGCGATATCTCACTTTTAGGCAATCTTAGAAAAATGCTAGGTAATTTTCAACAAAGTCAACTGCGAATCGAAATTGAAGCGCCAACAGATGCAATTCGTGATAGTCTGCTGCATCCGGTACAACTAGAAAAATGGCTCTTAGCGCAACGCTTTGCGCCAGGAATGCCAGAAGAACTACTTCCGGGATTTCAGTTTACTACCTGGACTGGGCCAGTCTCAATTCATCATCAAGTAGACGTTGTAAAATCCAACTGTCTCCGTTTACTACTCAGTGGAGGTATTGACGGGTTTCATGAATGGTATTGGGGAGAAGGTTGGGTGCAATCCCGCTTGGAAGGAGTTTCACTTTTGCCCTTAAATTTGGGTCAAACCTTGAGTTTGTTGAGCTTGCGTCAATTTCTGGCAACTCAAGGACGTTGAATCGGCTGAATGTGAAGGGATTGGGAATTAGGGTATGGGGTACAAGAGGCAGAGGGGAAAGAGCTAATTTTTATTCTGCCCCCCGCCCCCTTACTCCCTGCTCCCGTTCGGCTACGCTCATGGCAAGCCTGTTCCCCGACTTCTTTCCTTAGTCTCTATGTCCCTAGCTCCCAGTTCCAGAAGCAGAAATAATACCTACAATGATTTTTACCATGACAGATAAATCTTCTGGAACTTGATAGCATTTCTGGATCTTGAGTCACCTCAATACGGTTTGGATAAGGTTTTTTGATGACACGCCTTAGCTCACAAAGACGCGATAAATAGCGTCTCTTGCCTTAACCGAAACGTATTGTGAGTCACCTAACGATTCGCACGATGATAAACTCCAAAACGCCAGTCTTCACCAGTCATAACTGCTTATATATAGGGCTCAGATTTTATTTCTGAAAACATTCAGTACAACTCAAAGAGTCCTGTTGCCTGTTGCTTTATCTCAACAACAATTATTTACGCCCACTTACTTATATTGAGTCTCTGATTAGTCAAATCACATGAACCTATCCCACTAATGCTAGGTTGTGGTAATCTATTTCTGAATTGAGTTGGGTGTATCCGTTGATGGCTGGACGTTTTGAGGGCTTGAGCGACCTGGAATGGAAGTTATTTGAGGATATATTTCCTAAGCAGGCATCCAAGCGTGGTAAAGGAATGCCTCATGCACCATATCGCCATGTATTAAATAGCCTGTTATACATTTTGATTACTGGGTGTCGATGGTGTGATCTGCCGCGTGGGGAGACATGGGCATCTAAAAGCTCGTCCCACCGATGGTTAAAACGATGGCGTGAGGATGGAACATTTGAACATTTACAGGCGCGTATATTAGCGATCGCTAATGATCAGGGACTGATAAACTGGAACTTTGGCGCGGTTGACGGGTCTTTTTCCCCCTGGGAAAGGAGGAGGTGAAGACGTAGCCTATGGTGGCAAAGGTAAAGGTATTCTCATTCACACGCTGACTGAAGGTGGTGGAATGCCGCTAGCTAACTCCACCACTCCCGCCAACGGTAACGAGCGAGAACAAGTAATACCTTTACTCGATAAAGTCAAACTTAAAACATTAAAACCTGGTAGACCACGTAAGCGAATCAAAGTACTGGCTGCTGATAAAGGTTACGATTCAAAACAAAAACGTGCTGATCTACGCAAACGAGGTATTCGTCCTCAAATCCCAAAACGAGTCTGGAAAACCAAGAAAAACACTCGGTTGACCCATCAAAATTTCTGTTCCTAGATTTCAGCAAGAGCGGTGTTTTGCTTGGTATCAACGCTCTTGACCGCCGTCTTGTTGTCAGATGGGAACGTCAAAAAGTTTACTTTGACGCATTCATTGACCTTGCTACTGTCCACATTTGGATTAACAAAATATTATTAGTGGGATAGATTCATACTTCAATTGACCTGATTCTAATTCGGCTTTACCACTAACACCGAACAATTAGCTTCTTCGACAACTTGACTGCTTACAGAACGCTGGACAATTCGCTTCATCCCAATCAATCCACGACTACCAATTATAATTAAATTAGCTTTGTAAATATTGGCAAGACGAATAATCTCTTCGGCAGGATCGCCAGTTACCAGTTCTAATTCACTTGGGACTGATAATTTTTCCTGATAAGATTGCAGCTGTTTTTCCAGTTGAAAATAAGAAAATGTTGGGGACTCTGGCTGAGGACGATCGGCAGGTATTTCCATTTCAGACTCTGGTGTAGGAAATACATGACAGAGAATAACCTTGGCATCTTTTGATAACACCAAATTATCTAAACTCTGAATTACTCGTTCTCCCATTTCCGAACCGTCCAGAGCTATCAAAATATTCTTTAGCACCGCTCTCGTCTCCTATAAGAGTAGACCCCGTTACATAAGTATGTAGTAAAACTTGTTAGCAGCTACACTAAATTATTTTTATATTTGCCTACTTAGTATATATTTTCGAGGTTATGCGATGAATTGGTTTCACCCAAATTTGACGTTAGTACATTGTAGGAAGATATTTTCGCCAGTCATTTGGGGACGCTAAGGCTTACTACATCATCAGGAAGTACAATACAATAGGCGGGCAATGTCTAGTAGATGCCCGCCAAAACCCTGAAAGTAGGGTAGCAAATAATTTATTTGCCACCTAGAAAGTGACTTTTGTCAACAGTATTAAACAAAATTAACCATTCCAAATCACTCCTCTTGCTGAATTCGGCGGCGGACTGAATCAGCATGAGAAGGTAAACCTTCTGCTGTTGCTAGCACATCTATAGCACCAGCCACATTTTGCAGCGCAGTTTGGGAGTATTGAATAATACTGGAATGTTTGAGGAAAGTTTCTACCCCTAACGCCGAAGCATAGCGGGCAGCGCCAGAAGTTGGCAAGGTGTGGTTAGGCCCTGCCAAATAGTCTCCTACAGCTTCTGGTGTGGAGTAACCCAAAAAGATTGCCCCAGCGTGGCGAATCTGTGGTAAGAGTGCCCAAGGGTCTTTTACTTCTAATTCCAGGTGTTCAGGGGCAAATTCATTTGAGAGTTCTGCCGCTGCTTGGAGCGATTCCACAAGGACAATCAACCCATAATGAGCGATCGCTTTTTCTGTGTCTATTCGCCGTGGATGATCCACTAGCTGTCTTTCCAAGGCTACTTGCACGTTTTTTGCCAAAGCCGCATCTGTCGTCAGCAAGATTGCTGCCGCCATTGGATCGTGTTCGGCTTGGGCTAGCAAGTCAGCAGCGACATGCACCGGATTTGCGCTTTCATCGGCAATCACCAGCACTTCGCTGGGGCCTGCCAAAGAATCAATACCGACGGTGCCATATACAAGTTTTTTCGCAAGGGTGACATAAATGTTACCGGGGCCAGTAATCACATTCACTTTCGGAATTGTTTCTGTGCCATAGGCTAAAGCAGCGATCGCTTGTGCGCCCCCAATGCGATAAATTTCTTGCACTCCTGCTTCTTGGGCAGCTACTAAGACTGCTGGGTTAATTACACCCCCTGGGCCTGGTGGTGTCACCATCACTATATGAGGTACAGCAGCGACATGAGCGGGAATTGCATTCATCAGCACTGTACTAGGATAGGCGGCGCGGCCACCGGGCACATACAGCCCCGCTCGGTCTACAGGGGTGTAGCGTTTGCCCAGTACTACTTCATCGTCGCCAAAGTGTACCCAGCTTTTTGGTACTCGCTGACGATGAAACGCTTCAATTTGGCGGCAAGCTAGCCGAACTGCGCCCAACAACTCCTTTGACACCTGCTGATAGGCTGCATCTAGTTCCGAGCCTGTAACTCGGAGTTCTTCTGCTTTCAGGGTTTGTTTGTCAAATTCGGCTGTGTAATGCAATACAGCTTTATCGCCTTGGCGCTTCACTGCTTGCAAAACTTCCCGCACCGTTGCTTCTTTGTGAAGCACCTGTTCGTCATGGGTGCGATCGCAGATCCGTTGCAGTTCTGCTCTAACGTCTGCCTGCTGAGTAATGATTCGCAGCATGGAGTAAGGACAATGCCAAAATTATAATATTCACACCTGAGATTTAGTATTGCTCTTGACCCACTGGGGTGTGCAAGCTGACTCTAATTCTCTTCTCTAGCTTAACCTGGATTTTTTTGATACTCTCAAGCTTGCCAGCAGATGGTTTGCTTGAGAAGGCGACTTAATTGCTCAGTCCGACAACCCTTAACAGGATAGCGGCAGGATGTGGGTGTGCCATTTCCCATTACCCTTATGCCCTTTCCCTCACTCCTTGCGGCGTGCAGGTGGTGTGTTTGCACATCCAATCCCCTAAATTTACAGGGGGTAGGGTCTGAGTATAATTTTTACTTATTTTCCTAACTTCTCAGTAGTTTACATCTGTACAGACACGATATAGTATCGTTTCTATACTTTGATAACCCTGAAATTTCGCTGTTTACAGTTCTTTGCCTCTGATAATAGATCCTAAAATTCAGGAAATATCACATTGGCAACCACATCGCTTTCTCAGGTAGTGGTGAGTTAGGGGAACAACAGTTTTATTTGATATGGCTTATTTTAACGCATTTCC
This sequence comes from Nostoc sp. UIC 10630, assembly GCF_010747425.1. Lineage (NCBI taxonomy): Bacteria > Bacillati > Cyanobacteriota > Cyanophyceae > Nostocales > Nostocaceae > Nostoc > Nostoc sp. UIC 10630. Next base: position 25,151 of record NZ_JAAGOG010000036.1, on the reverse strand, counting down.
TAAATTGACGACACACTCAATTGCGGACTGAAGAGATTTAGAAAGCAGGGGAAGAAAAACTATTGTCCAATGGCAGATTTTTTTAGGAAATTATAACATTGGCAATTTGGATGCTATATTAGTAAGTCTAGTAGTGTGTGTACATATTAATAGTATTTTTGGAATTGACTGTGGCGAATACAAAGTCTGCTCTCAAGCGTGCCCAAATCGCAGAACGTAACCGACTGCGTAACAAAGCTTACAAATCAGCAGTCAAGACGCTGATGAAGAAATACTCTAATGCTGTAGCTGTCTATGCAGCTAATCCTACCCCAGAATTAAAAGAAGAAGCACAGGCTCGGTTATCCGAAGCTTACGGCAAAATCGATAAAGCAGTCAAACGGGGTGTCCTTCACCCCAACAATGGGGCAAGGAAAAAGTCAAGATTGGCTCATAAACTCAAGCCAATCACTCAAACAGCAGCTGAATAGTCATTGTTGAGCCAGTGCGATCTTTTAACTGAGTGAGTCACTAGGTTACGAATTTTCTGAAAGCTGTAGTAATTAACTGGCGTAAAACGCCAGTTGCCCATCCGAAGTTAGTGTAATTTTGAGGGTTTCCACACCAATTTGCTCTGTGCCTTTTAACCCTTCTACAGCAGGGTTGCACCATGAGTAACTGGTTTTGTTTATGCCAATTAAAACAAGTGGCGTTCCCTCTGGAAAATTTGGTGATCGCTTAGTGGCTACCACAGGAGAAAGATTTACCCGAAGGATGATTTGTCCTTAGTCGCGATCGGGGCTAACAATTTTATGACTAACGACAAAGAACAAAGAATGCAACTGGTAGACACGCACGTTCATCTCAACTTTGATAATTTTCAGCCGGATTTAGCAACAGTGCGATCGCGGTGGCAAGAAGCAGGAGTAGTGCGTTTAGTACATTCCTGTGTTCACCCAGGTGAGTTTTCCACTATTCAATCCATAGCACACCAGTTTCCTGAAATCAGCTTTGCCGTGGGATTACATCCTTTAGATGCTGAGAAATGGAATAGCGAAACAGCCGAGACAATCAAAACTTTAGCTAGTTCTGACTCGAATGTGGTAGCAATTGGGGAAATGGGGCTGGATTTTTACAAAGCTGATAACTATGAGCATCAGCTTTTAGTATTTGAGTCACAGCTAGCGATCGCATCTGAACTCAATTTACCAGTAATTATCCACTGCCGCGATGCTGCTGTAGCAACCAGAGAAGTGTTGCAAAAATGGCGAAAACTTAAGGGAGAAAGAGTGCGGGGTGTTATGCATTGCTGGGGAGGAACGCCAGAAGAAACCCAATGGTTTCTCGATTTAGGCTTCTACATCAGCTTTAGCGGGACGGTAACGTTCAAAAATGCCAAAGCGATCCAATCATCAGCTGCGATGGTGAGTAGCGATCGCCTACTGATTGAAACAGACTGCCCATTTCTCGCCCCAGTTCCTAAACGGGGCCAGAGGCGTAATGAGCCCGCCTACGTACTTTATGTAGCCGAGCATGTAGCTAAACTGCGTCAAGAAACGGTAGAAGCGATCGCCCATCAAACCACCCAAAATGCCTGTGAATTATTTGGTCTGTCAATATAAAAGTGGGCTTTAATCACTTTTATTCAGTTGTGCTAAAAAAATAAAACTCTAGGGGGACAAAAATATGCTAATATTATTCCCTCAAAAACATTTTGCGTGCGCCATAATGATAAAGGAAGGAACCTAAAATTTCTGAGCCTAATTTTCAGTGATGTTATCGGCTTGGCCATCCTCCAAATCTCTACAAGCGGATGCTCTCCACACATGACTAACCGTGCCAAACCAGGTTGAGCTAGACTTTATTTTGCACAACATCGGCTTCTGTGTATTTAACCTATACAAAATCCTTAAACGAAATTGCCTTGTGAGTACAATCCAGCAAAACGAAGTAATTTTGATTCAAAACCGACAAGGTGCGGATCGTTCCCTCAGTCTTAGGATATCTAAGATATCACTGAGAGTATAAATAGCCGGGTGGATTTAAAACACACCGTCTAGAGCTGCGTCAGCAAATTAACGCGCTTTTTGGAGGGGAAATGAAGAACGTAGATAAAACTCAGGAATATCTCAACTGTATATTCTTCTTAAATCAAGACTATAGTGGGTTTTTGGTGTCTGAGTACCCGATTAGGGGCAATTATCCCCTTGTCCAAATTGCTCATTCCAGCTTTAATCGCTGCGTTTGCCCACACCTGTAAATAGCAAGTGTGTCAAAAGTTCCCAAACAACTAAGGACACTGACTAGCAGTGGGAAGCGTCAAACAGCAGTGTCCAAGGGAAAATTTTACCAGGTTGACAAAGGAAGAGGCATGACTAAAGAAACATACATGGAACCCGCCTTTCTGTTGCCCGACTTGATTGAAATCCAGCGATCAAGCTTTCGCTGGTTTTTGGAAGAAGGGCTGATAGAAGAACTGAACTCCTTTAGTCCTATTACAGATTATACGGGCAAATTAGAATTGCACTTTTTGGGTCATAACTACAAACTCAAGGAGCCAAAGTATAGCGTCGAAGAAGCCAAGCGGCGGGATAGTACTTATGCCGTCCAAATGTATGTTCCCACACGGTTGATTAATAAGGAAACCGGGGAAATCAAAGAGCAAGAGGTATTCATTGGTGATTTGCCTTTGATGACCGATCGCGGCACGTTTATTATTAACGGAGCCGAACGGGTAATTGTCAATCAAATCGTGCGATCGCCAGGCGTTTATTACAAATCAGAAATCGACAAAAACGGGCGACGTACTTATTCAGCTAGCTTAATTCCTAACCGGGGAGCATGGCTGAAATTTGAAACAGACCGTAACGATTTGGTCTGGGTACGCATCGACAAAACCCGCAAACTCTCAGCGCAGGTACTGCTAAAAGCTTTAGGGTTATCAGACAACGAAATCTTTGACGCTTTACGCCACCCCGAATATTTCCAAAAAACCATCGAAAAAGAAGGGCAATTTTCTGAAGAAGAAGCCCTGATGGAGTTATATCGGAAACTCCGTCCTGGTGAACCACCTACGGTTTTAGGTGGACAACAACTGCTAGACTCTCGTTTCTTTGACCCGAAACGTTATGACCTTGGTCGCGTTGGACGGTACAAACTCAACAAAAAATTGCGCCTTTCAGTCCCAGACACCATGCGGGTGTTGACTGCTGGCGATATTTTGGCAGCCGTAGATTACCTAATTAACCTAGAATATGACATCGGTAACATCGACGACATTGACCACTTGGGCAACCGTCGGGTGAGAAGCGTCGGTGAATTGCTGCAAAACCAAGTAAGAGTAGGCTTAAACCGCTTAGAGAGAATCATTCGGGAACGGATGACTGTATCCGATGCGGAAGTGCTAACCCCCGCTTCTTTGGTGAACCCCAAACCATTGGTAGCAGCAATTAAAGAATTCTTTGGTTCTAGCCAATTAAGTCAGTTCATGGATCAAACCAATCCTCTCGCAGAACTGACCCACAAACGCCGTCTGAGCGCCCTTGGCCCTGGTGGTTTAACCCGCGAACGCGCCGGTTTTGCCGTGCGGGATATTCACCCTAGCCACTATGGGCGTATTTGCCCCATTGAGACACCAGAAGGCCCCAACGCCGGGTTGATTGGCTCCTTAGCAACCCATGCGCGGGTTAACCTGTACGGCTTCCTCGAAACGCCATTTAGACCTGTAGAAAATGGACGAGTCAGATTTGACTTGCCTCCAGCCTACATGACAGCCGATGAAGAAGACGATCTACGGGTTGCTCCTGGGGATATTCCTGTAGATGAAACTGGGCACATTATTGGGCCACTAGTGCCAGTACGTTATCGCCAAGAATTTTCCACCACAACACCAGAACAGGTGGACTACGTAGCAGTATCTCCCGTACAGATTGTGTCGGTAGCAACCAGCATGATTCCCTTCTTGGAGCATGATGACGCTAACCGAGCGCTGATGGGATCGAACATGCAACGGCAAGCAGTACCTTTGCTTAAGCCAGAGCGTCCTCTAGTGGGTACTGGTTTGGAAGCCCAAGGGGCAAGAGACTCCGGGATGGTGATTGTATCGCGTACCGATGGCGATGTTACTTATGTAGATGCTACAGAAATTCGCGTCCGTCCCAAAGCTAACACCCCCGAAATTAGATACACCCTTTCCAAGTACCAACGCTCAAACCAAGACACCTGTTTAAATCAGAAACCTCTCGTCCGCATTGGTGAACGGGTTGTTGCTGGTCAAGTATTGGCTGACGGCTCCTCCACCGAAGGCGGTGAATTGGCCCTAGGACAAAATATCGTCGTTGCCTATATGCCTTGGGAAGGCTACAACTACGAAGACGCGATTTTAATCTCTGAAAGACTGGTGCAGGATGATGTCTACACGTCAATTCACATTGAAAAATATGAAATTGAAGCTAGACAAACCAAACTGGGGCCAGAAGAAATCACCAGAGAAATTCCCAACGTCGGGGAAGATGCCTTGCGTCAGTTGGATGAACAAGGAATCATTCGCATAGGGGCGTGGGTAGAAGCTGGAGATATTTTGGTAGGTAAGGTAACACCCAAAGGTGAATCTGACCAACCACCAGAAGAAAAACTATTGCGGGCGATTTTCGGTGAAAAAGCGCGGGATGTACGCGACAATTCTCTGCGAGTCCCTAACGGTGAAAAAGGTCGCGTAGTTGATGTGCGCTTGTTTACTCGTGAACAAGGCGATGAACTACCACCAGGAGCCAACATGGTAGTTCGGGTGTATGTTGCCCAAAAACGCAAAATCCAAGTTGGCGACAAAATGGCAGGACGGCACGGTAACAAAGGGATTATTTCTCGGATATTACCAGCGGAAGATATGCCTTATTTGCCCGATGGTTCACCAGTGGACATTGTACTCAACCCCTTGGGCGTACCTAGTCGGATGAACGTCGGACAAGTATTTGAGTGCCTCTTAGGTTGGGCTGGTCAAACCTTGGGAGTGCGATTTAAAATTACTCCCTTTGACGAAATGTACGGGGAAGAGTCATCGCGCCGAATCGTGCATGGCAAATTGCAAGAAGCACGGGACGAAACAGGGAAAGACTGGGTATATAACCCAGATAATCCAGGCAAAATCATGGTGTATGACGGTCGTACAGGCGAACCCTTTGACCGAGCAATTACCATCGGTGTGGCTTACATGCTGAAACTGGTGCATTTGGTCGATGATAAGATCCACGCCCGGTCTACAGGCCCATACTCACTGGTGACTCAGCAACCCTTGGGTGGTAAAGCACAACAAGGTGGTCAGAGGTTTGGAGAAATGGAAGTGTGGGCATTGGAAGCCTTTGGTGCGGCTTACACCTTACAGGAATTGCTCACAGTTAAATCTGACGATATGCAAGGACGGAATGAAGCGTTAAATGCGATCGTTAAAGGTAAGGCAATTCCTAGACCTGGAACTCCAGAATCCTTTAAGGTGCTAATGCGCGAATTGCAATCATTGGGGTTAGATATTGCTGTACACAAGGTAGAAACCCAAGCAGACGGCAGTTCCCTAGATGTTGAAGTCGATTTGATGGCAGACCAATCAGCCCGTCGCACACCTCCTCGACCAACTTATGAATCTCTTTCCCGCGAATCGTTGGAAGACGACGAATAAGAATTAGAGAATCGGGCATAGGGCATAGGGAATGGGAAAAATGCCCAATGCCCAATGCTCCGTTCCCAATGTTGTAAAACTAAATATACTCAAAACTCATAACTCGAAACTCAGCACTTAAGTATGAGACCTGCCCAAACTAATCAGTTTGACTACGTAAAAATCGGCTTGGCTTCCCCCGAACGCATTCGGCAGTGGGGCGAGAGAACATTGCCCAACGGTCAAGTAGTCGGTGAAGTTACCAAGCCAGAGACAATTAACTACCGAACTCTCAAGCCAGAGATGGATGGCTTATTTTGTGAGCGCATCTTTGGCCCAGCAAAAGATTGGGAATGCCATTGTGGTAAGTATAAAAGAGTTCGTCATAGAGGTATTGTCTGTGAGCGCTGTGGGGTAGAAGTCACCGAGTCACGGGTACGTCGCCACCGCATGGGCTATATTAAGCTCGCCGCACCAGTAGCTCACGTTTGGTATCTCAAAGGCATTCCTAGCTATATTTCCATCCTGTTGGATATGCCCTTGCGGGATGTCGAGCAGATTGTCTATTTCAACTCTTATGTTGTTTTGAGTCCTGGTAATGCCGAAACTTTAACTTACAAACAGCTACTGAGTGAAGACCAGTGGTTGGAAATAGAAGACCAAATTTATAGCGAAGATTCTGTGCTGCAAGGCGTAGAGGTAGGTATTGGGGCTGAAGCGCTGTTGCGTTTGCTTGCCGATATCAATTTGGAACAAGAAGCGGAAAGCCTACGCGAAGAAATTGGCAACGCCAAGGGACAAAAGAGAGCCAAGCTAATTAAGCGACTGCGGGTAATTGATAACTTTATCGCCACTGGTTCCAAACCAGAGTGGATGGTAATGGCAGTCATTCCCGTAATTCCGCCCGACTTGCGCCCAATGGTGCAGCTAGATGGCGGACGGTTTGCCACGAGCGATTTGAATGATTTGTATCGGCGGGTAATTAACCGCAACAATCGTTTGGCACGCTTACAGGAAATTTTGGCACCAGAAATTATCGTGCGGAACGAAAAGCGGATGCTGCAAGAAGCAGTGGATGCTTTGATTGACAATGGTCGTCGGGGACGCACTGTGGTAGGGGCAAATAATCGACCCCTGAAATCTTTGTCCGACATTATTGAGGGTAAGCAAGGACGTTTCCGACAAAACTTGTTAGGTAAACGGGTTGACTACTCTGGACGTTCGGTAATTGTGGTCGGGCCAAAGCTGAAAATTCACCAGTGCGGTTTGCCTAGAGAAATGGCAATTGAGCTATTTCAACCATTTGTGATTAACCGCCTGATTCGTAGCGGTATGGTAAATAACATCAAAGCTGCGAAAAAGCTGATATCGCGCAATGATCCGAGTGTTTGGGATGTGCTGGAAGAGGTGATTGAAGGACACCCTGTGATGCTAAACCGGGCACCAACATTGCACCGTTTGGGTATTCAGTCTTTTGAACCGATTTTGGTAGAAGGTAGAGCAATTCAACTGCATCCTCTGGTGTGTCCGGCGTTTAACGCCGACTTTGACGGCGACCAAATGGCGGTACACGTCCCTCTGTCATTAGAAAGTCAGGCTGAGGCGCGGTTGTTGATGTTGGCTTCTAACAATATTTTGTCGCCAGCTACGGGTAAACCCATCATCACGCCTAGCCAAGATATGGTGTTGGGAGCCTATTATTTAACAGCAGAAAATCCCGGTGCGACAAAAGGGGCAGGAAATTACTTTTCTTCGCTAGAGGATGTAATTATGGCTTTCCAGCAAGATCAAATTGACTTGCACGCCTATATTTACGTAAGGTTTGACGGCGAAATAGAATCAGACCAGCCGGATACAGAACCCGTGAAAGTGACGGAAAACGAGGATGGTACCCGCACATTACTCTATAAGTTCCGTCGAGTCAGACAAGACGCTAAGGGCAATGTACTTTCACAGTATATATACACAACTCCTGGTCGCGTTATTTACAACAATGCCATTCAGGAAGCACTAGCAAGTTAATTCGTAATTTCTAATTAGTAATTCGTAATTAATTCTTTAATTACGAATTACGTAGCTTGCTTCTCGCGTTTTGCGAGTATTACGAATTATTAATTATTGATGACTCAGGACTAATGATTAATGACTAACGAAAAAATGATTTTTCGCAATCGCGTGGTTGACAAAGGTCAACTGAGAAATTTAATTTCTTGGGCTTTTACGAATTATGGTACAGCGCGAACCGCAGTGATGGCGGACAAATTGAAAGATTTGGGATTCCGCTACGCTACCAAAGCAGGGGTTTCCATCAGTGTAGATGACTTGATGATACCACCAACTAAGCGATTACTCTTAGAAGCAGCCGAGGAAGAAATTCGCGCTACTGAAACCCGTTATCAACGGGGAGAGATCACTGAAGTAGAACGCTTCCAAAAGGTAATCGATACTTGGAATGGTACCAGTGAAGCTTTGAAAGATGAAGTAGTCGTTCACTTCAAGAAGACTAATCCCCTTAACTCCGTGTATATGATGGCATTCTCCGGGGCACGGGGTAACATCTCACAAGTCCGGCAGTTGGTGGGGATGCGGGGACTGATGGCAGATCCTCAAGGGGAAATTATCGATTTACCTATCAAAACCAACTTCCGTGAAGGGCTAACTGTGACGGAATACATTATTTCGTCTTACGGTGCCAGAAAAGGATTGGTGGATACTGCCTTACGGACGGCTGACTCTGGTTATCTCACCCGCCGATTGGTGGACGTTTCCCAGGATGTAATTATTCGGGAATTTGACTGTGGGACTACCAGAGGTCTTAGCATTCGACCAATGACAGAAGGTGCTAAAACCTTGATTCCTCTTGCAACTCGCTTGATGGGACGGGTAATTGGCGAAGATGTGGTGCATCCGGTCACAAAAGAATTGATTGCAGCACGCAATTCGCCAATTCCTGAAGACTTGGCAAAGAAAATTGAAAAGTCTGGGGTGGGAGAAGTTGTGGTGCGATCGCCCCTAACTTGTGAAGCCGCACGCTCTGTCTGTCAACACTGCTACGGCTGGAGTTTGGCACACGCCAAGATGGTGGACTTGGGCGAAGCTGTAGGGATTATTGCTGCCCAAAGTATCGGTGAACCTGGTACTCAGTTAACCATGCGGACATTCCACACTGGTGGGGTGTTTACTGGAGAAGTGGCACAACAAGTTCGTTCTAAAATCGATGGGACTGTCAAACTTCCCCGCAAACTGAAAACCAGAACATATCGTACCCGCCACGGGGAAGATGCCCTCTATGTTGAGGCTAATGGCATCATGCTTTTGGAGCCAACAAAAGTAGGTGATGTTACCCCAGAGAACCAAGAGGTTCATCTTACCCAAGGTTCAACACTATATGTATTTGATGGAAATAAGGTAAAACAAGGTCAGTTGTTGGCAGAGGTTGCCCTTGGTGGACGTACAACTCGGACTAATACAGAAAAAGCAGTTAAAGATGTAGCCTCTGACTTAGCAGGGGAAGTGCAATTTGCCGAAGTTGTTCCAGAACAAAAAACTGACCGTCAAGGCAATACCACAACCACAGCCGCACGCGGTGGTTTGATTTGGATTTTGTCTGGGGAAGTTTACAACTTGCCACCAGGGGCCGAATTGGTGGTGAAAAATGGTGATGCGATCGCTGCTAATGGAGTTTTAGCAGAAACCAAATTAGCCAGTTTACACGGCGGTGTGGTGCGCTTGCCAGAAGCTACACCAGGTAAGAGTACCAGAGAAATTGAGATTATCACTGCTTCTGTGGTTTTAGACCAGGCAACAGTGACAGTCCAAAGTTCTCAAGGTCGTAATAACTACTTAGTATCTACTGGCAACAACCAGGTATTTAACCTCCGAGCTACACCAGGCACAAAAGTGCAAAATGGTCAAGTAGTAGCTGAGTTAATTGATGACCGCTATCGTACAACCACTGGTGGATTCCTGAAATTTGCTGGTGTCGAAGTCCAGAAAAAAGGTAAAGCCAAGCTGGGTTATGAAGTCGTGCAGGGCGGTACCTTGTTGTGGATTCCTGAAGAAAGCCACGAAGTTAATAAAGATATCTCCTTACTGTTGGTGGAAGACGGTCAGTTTGTGGAAGCTGGCACCGAAGTGGTGAAGGATATCTTCTGCCAAAACAGTGGTGTGGTAGAAGTGACCCAGAAAAACGACATCCTGCGGGAAGTTGTGGTGAAGCCAGGCGAACTGCTGATGGTGGACGATCCAGAATCAGTCATCGGGCGAGATAACACCTTCATCCAACCAGGTGAGGAATTCCAAGGTAATGTTGCCACGGAATTGCGTTATATCCAGTATGTGGAGACACCAGAAGGCCCTGCCCTGTTGAGTCGTCCAGTAGTCGAGTTTGCTGTACCAGATAATCCAGATGTGCCATCCACTACATCGGTAAGTCAACAAACCGGGCGATCTATTCAATTAAGAGCGGTGCAGAGACTACCTTACAAAGATTCAGAACGTGTCAAATCTGTTGAAGGTGTAGAACTACTGCGAACCCAGCTAGTGCTGGAAATTGAGCAAGAAGGGGAACAAGACCATAATGCTTCACCCCTGGCAGCAGATATTGAATTAGTAGAGGATACTGAAGACCCAGAAGTTCAACGTTTACAACTGGTAATTTTGGAATCCTTGGTAATTCGTCGAGACATTACCGCCGATGCCACCCAAGGTAGCACCCAGACCACACTTGAGGTATACGATGGGTTAACCATCGCCCCAGGTTCTGTAGTCGCACGTACCCAAATCTTGTGTAAAGAAGGTGGGGAAGTACGAGGTGTCCGCAAAGGAACCGAAAACGTGCGTCGCTGCTTAGTGTTGCGTGACGCTGACAGGCTCACCATTAATACTAGTACTCAACCAAAGGTGAAAGTGGGTGACTTGCTAGTAGAAGGTACAGAACTTGCTCCTGGAGTTTTTGCTCCAGAATCAGGGCAAGTAGTGGATATCAAAAGTGCCGCTGCTGCATCTGGTGGGGAATCAGCTCTGAGTACTAAAAACTACGTTGTTACTACCCGTATCGGTCGCCCTTATCGAGTCAGCCCTGGTGCTGTGTTGCAGATAGAAGACGGCGATTTGGTACAACGGGGTGATAACTTGGTGTTGCTGGTGTTTGAACGCGCCAAAACCGGAGATATCATTCAAGGTTTGCCTCGGATTGAGGAACTACTTGAAGCTCGTAAACCGAAAGAAGCCTGTATTTTGTGTCGGCGGGGCGGAGAAGTTAAGGTAGTTTACGCTGAAAGTGGTGATGAAGCGATCGCTATTAAGGTCGTAGAATCAAATGGCGTGGTGACAGATTATCCTCTGGGCCCTGGACAAAACTTGATTGTGCCAGATGGCTCAATAGTATTAGCGGGACAACCGTTAACTGATGGGCCATCTAATCCCCACGAAATTTTGGAAATCTTCTTTAGCCTTGGTTCCGAAGACGGAATCTATGCTTGTGCTAGCCTTGCCTTGCAGAAGGTACAGACATTCTTAGTGAATGAAGTGCAAATGGTGTATCAGTCTCAAGGGATTGATATTTCCGATAAGCACATTGAAGTAATTGTTCGCCAGATGACCAACAAGGTCAGGATTGATGATGGTGGTGACACCACCATGCTTCCCGGCGAATTGGTAGAACTGCGCCAAGTTGAGCAGGTGAACGAAGCTATGGCAATTACAGGCGGTGCGAGGGCACAGTATACCCCAGTATTGTTAGGTATCACCAAAGCATCGTTGAACACTGATAGCTTTATCTCCGCCGCATCATTCCAAGAGACAACACGGGTACTTACCGAAGCAGCTATCGAAGGCAAATCTGACTGGCTGCGCGGATTAAAGGAAAACGTGATTATCGGCCGATTGATTCCGGCTGGTACTGGATACAATACCTATGAAGAACCCGGTGCGATCGATGATTATGCTGCTGAGATTAGCAGTAGTGTCTTGGATGAAGTTGATGATCCTCTGGATATGGTCTTAGATGACCGCACAGCTCGTACCTATAATTTAGATTCTCCTACTCTTGGGGAATCTGGTTTTGGTAGCAGACGTGCAGAGAGGTCAGTTCTGGATGATGAAGATGAATTAATCGCCGATGAAGTCGTAGATGACGACGATTTCGAGGAAGAAGAGGAAGACGACGAGGATGATTTCGACGACGAATAGAGACTTGAAATTTCGCGTCTCTATTAAAATGTAAAAAGTAAAAAGGCAAAAGAAATTTTCTTTTGCCTTTTTATTTTGCTTTATAAAAACACATTTTTAAATCCTCAAAGTTCTGGTTTCTGGCTTTTAAGCTAGAGTCAGTCAATCACAGCGATTCAAAAGTAACATCCTCATAGAAATCTGCAACAGCACACCGAAAATCCACACTTGCCAGATGAATTATATCTTCTTTTTCATAAGGATAAAGTACCCATTGGCTCTCTGGGTTACGGCGAAAACACTCAACATTTAATCGAGTTTGACTTATAAGTACATATTCCTGAAGTGATTCCATCTGTCGGTAGTCAGCAAATTTATCACCTCGGTCAAAGGCTTCTGTTGTCGGAGATAGCACTTCTACAATTAAGCGAGGGTAACGCAGAAAGTTGTTAAAAGCTCTATCTCGTTGGTCACAACTTACCATCACATCGGGGTAGTAATAGATATTAATCGACTCAATATGTGCTTTAGTATCTGAGATATAAGCCTGACAACCACTCCCGCGCAAATGATTTCTTAGCATAGCAAACACATTTCCGCTAATAATTACATGGGTATTACTTGCTTCTGCCATTGCATAAACCTGTCCCTGTCTATATTCATGCTTCATAGGACTAGTTTCTTCTCCTTTGAGATAGTCTTCTGGAGAAATATAGCTAGAATTTGGAGTTGCAACCATCTGTAATGACCTTGTGTGATGTCTTATATCTAGTTTAAAAGAAGCTTGACGGCTAAATTATTGAGTCACAGTTGCCAGAAATTGCCAAGGTAATTGGTAATTAGAGAAAAGCTATACCAATTACCCATCATTTATTACCGACTTTGTGTCTGAGTTGACACTGTTAATACTTGCGGTGGTGTGGCATCTGGTGGATAGAGAAAGTCTACTTCTACTAAGGAGCGATCGCCAGCTTTCATATTTAATAAAACTAAGGGTTCCCCTGGTTGACCTCTCTTTTGTACTAAATGCACAAACTTAGTTTGCGGCTGATTTTGCTCATCTTTGTAACGTACCCGCACTGTCCCTCGGAAAAATACTTCACGGGCTGGTGTACTCAGAAAGCGTAACCCTGGTTTGACTAGCTGATTCTCCTTCAGTGGGGTTTGTATGGATACACTCACAGTTTGAGGACTTTGAGTATTGTTGTATAGCGGCAACTTGAGATTATATTGAATTCCATAGTTGCCATGAGCGCGATATGCGGTGTCAGGATAGCGCACCAGCATAGTAGCACTTTGTATTTGACCAGTTCCTAACATACCGCCATGTAGGGTACTCAGGGCGTAAGAAAACACTTGACCAGGCTGGGGAATAGTTAAATACCTAGCTTTAGGCTTATCTACTAATAAGGCTCTCCATCGTGAACCAGCAGCCACTCCAGCAACACGCCCATAAATTCTTGGTTTACCTGTTTCCTCTAAGGGAGTGGGTGCTTTATCCCGTGGCCCAGCTAAATCACCATTATTTAGTAAATTCTGCCACTCTTCTAAAGTAGGCGATCGCTCACTGCCATCAGGATTCACCCGTGCAAACATCGCTAGGCTAGCTGCATAGACAGTGCCATTACTTTGCAATCGGAGCAATGTTGACCGACCATTCAGAGGTGGTGTCAATCCCTGTACAGGAATTGGTAAATTTAGTAACATCCGACTTTGCTTTGCTGGAATCTCAATTTGGGCGGGGAAAATCTCTTGTCGTCGTCCCCGCAGCACATCAGACATGACGCGATCGCCTGGGCCAGCAAAAATTGTCCCTAAAGGATTTTCGCTAAAAGATGGTAATTGAATAAATGGTGCATCCGGTTGACTCAAATAACTCGCTGCCTGCCAAATATTCACCTTTACTGCTTCCGAACTAGGGTTATGCAAAATTATCCCTAAATAGAGTGATGTCTCCGACGGGCTACGCCTACGCAAATTCTCTGATGGTTCAGCTCTAGCAACGTGATGGGCAAAAATATCAAATCGTCCCCGAAAGGGAAAATTTAGATGCGCTGTTGGCACTTTTTTGCCATCTGGTGGAAAAGTGGAGAGTAAAATTCCTTCTTTCAACACCAATTCTGGACTATTACTGTTAAAAGTTGGCACTGTATCCAATTGACCTGGTAAAGGACGTACTTCTTGTGTTTGTACGACTTCTTCAGGTGGTTGTGTCGCAGGAGTTGATTGAGCAATTGGGAAAATTAGTAACAATGGCAACATATACTTAGATATTTCTTTCACCATACAGACATTAACAACTTGATGAAAGTGCCTGTTTGTTAATAATTAATACGAAATCTGCAAGAACTCCCATCAAATTTTCTTGATTTAGAACCGGAATGTGGGTAAAAAGACAACGGCTTGTAAGTTGATTTTGGTCTAAGTATTCCAAGCCTAAATAGTAAAAACAAATTGACCGCAGTCGTGGCTAATCTGAATTGATGCTTCTTTCGCCACTAATTTTTCTATATCAACTTCTAATTTCTCCACAGCTAGTAAATGCTTCCACACTTAATTGTGTAAGGATTGCAGCCTGCTCACAACAGATAATGTCTTCAGGTTGAATTGCATTGATTTTTTCCATTACCTGAGTATTGGCAAGTTGGACATCTACGGGTAACTGGCGTAAAAAACTCAAGTCATCTGGTATCAGATCGAGTTTGGTAACTTCAAGTAATAAATCATCAGAAGAATTTTGACTGTTGATCTTTTAGGCAAATGTCAAAAGAAGTTAATAGAATTCTTTTCTTCATAACAAATATTATTTAGAATAGAAAAACCCTCCATTAATAAATTTACAAGGAGCAGGTAAATGCCAGTAATTGCGGTCGTAGACTACGAGATGGGAAATTTGCACTCAGTCTGTAAGGGGTTGGAAAAAGCTGGGGCAACTCCTAATGTTACTTATTCTCCAAAGGAATTAGAGCAGGCAGATGCAATAGTTCTGCCGGGAGTGGGAGCATTTGATCCAGCAGTACAACACCTGCGAGCGCGTGGTTTGGAACAACCTATTAAAGATGCGATCGCATCTGGTAAACCTTTTTTAGGAATTTGTTTAGGATTGCAAATTCTCTTTGAATCAAGTGCAGAAGGTACCCAACCAGGACTAGGAATTATCAAAGGAAAAGTGCGCCGATTTCGTCCAGAACCTGACATCACTATTCCTCACATGGGTTGGAATCAGCTGGAAATGACTCAGGCAAAAAGTATTTTGTGGGAGCATTTGCCGTCCGATCCTTGGGTATATTTTGTCCATTCTTACTATGTTGACCCAATAGACCCGCTAATCCGTGCAGCAACCATCACCCACGGTACTCAAACCGTCACAGCTGCGATCGCTCACGAAAATCTGATGGCAGTTCAATTTCACCCCGAAAAATCATCTAATATTGGATTGCAAATCTTGTCTAATTTTGTTGCTCAAGTCCGTGAAAAAATTCCTGCCTAATCTATTTTTGTCATTTGTTCTTTGTCCTTTGTCTAAAATTAATGACCAATGACTAATGACTAATGACCAATGACTAATAACCAATGAGCCTGAGAATTTACGGTAATCGCCAGCTAAAAACTTTACCAGGGAAAGAAACTAGACCTACCAGTGCGCGGGTAAGGGAGGCAGTCTTTAATATTTGGCAGGGAGAAATTGCAGGTTGTCGCTGGCTAGATTTGTGCGCCGGTACTGGTTCAATGGGCGCAGAAGCTTTGTGTAGAGGAGCTAGCCTAGCAGTGGGAATTGAACAATCAAGCCGAGCCTGTGCCACTATCCAACAAAATTGGCAGCAGGTAGCTAATGCCGACGAGCAAGAATTTCGGGTATTGCGGGGAGATATTACGCAGCAGTTAAAGACTTTATCAGGCAAGCAATTCGATAGAATTTACTTTGATCCACCTTATGCCAGTGGATTGTTCCAACCAGTATTAGAAGCGATCGCTCACTATCAACTTTTAGATCCTAGTGGCGAAATCGCAGTTGAACACGCCTCACAAGGTTGGACACCGCCAGAGATTCCCTCTTGGGAAATTTGCCGCGAGAAGGTTTACGGCAACACATCACTTACTTTCTACAGAATTGTGCAATGAGACGATAAGGGAGTGGAAAAGATAAGGGAGAGAGGGGAGAAAAATTGCTTCTTTGTCCTTCATAGTCCCCTTGTCTCCCCTACTCAGCACGGGCTAAACCCTAGCTATCCGCTAACAGCACAGGCTAAATGCCCCGCTACAGCTAATAAAACTCCCTCAACCGCCCAACTGATTGGGGCGCTTGTATTGCTTATAGGCAGCGTAAAACAGTCCGGCGAGGGTGACGAAAACTAGACCAAGGACAATACCTGATAGCAGGGGTTCAACCACTGGAAATCTCCTCTTTGTAATGATTAAATATTCGTTGCCTGTTTTTGATTTTACCAAATTTAGTATGAATCCTGCGTCCTATAGACTTTTTGAAGGGCAACTGCTCAGAAAAAAATAGTCTTCTGTGCTTGCAGACAAGATCAAGAACTTTTAAGCTATGTGTAGGAAAAGAAAACTTTTTAGCACACCTAGACTTTCACCGCAAACCTTTTGGATAACCAGATTACCAAACCTGAAATTTTGATTCAGCGCATCGTTTTATTGACGCTGGCCATACTGCTATCAGTCCCTTTGGGCTTTTTTGGTGTTCAGTTGGTTCAAGCCTCCGATCCTTATGTCAAGAGTGTTTTATCTCTAACAGGAAACCCAGTTCAAGGACACGCGATCTTTCAAATTAACTGTGCTGGTTGTCATGGTTTGGAAGCAGACGGGCGAGTAGGGCCAAGTTTGCAGGCTGTTTCCAAGCATAAGTCTCAATATGGATTGATTCACCAGGTAATCAGTGGCGAAACCCCGCCAATGCCAAAATTCCAGCCTAGCACCCAAGAAATGGCCGATCTTTTGAGCTATTTAGAGTCGTTGTAAACGTTAAATTTTTCGGGTTGCGGGATACGTGTAGCAGATTTCAAGTTGGGTATTGTATACAAGCTAAGTTTCAAAGCCAGGAATAAAGCGTGTTTAACTTCCGTTAGCGTAGCCCATTCTGAATTATGACTCTTAAATTCTGTTGTAAATCCCTTATGGAAAAAGGCAATACATCAAAATGTTACCTTTTTCGATCTGAGAACTTACGCAAAACTACACGCGGCAGGGGCAATACCCTGCGGGTTCGCTGAAAGCGTTCTCGTAAGAGTAGCCGCTTCTCTACGAGACGCTCCGCGAATGCGTCTACATGAATTGCCCCTACCGGAGAATAAAGATTTGGACCAATACTTTTCGGGTTTTGGGGAAAAGGGGAAAGGGAAAGGGTTTGAATTTCCCTTTCCCCATTGCCCTTTAACCTTTCCCAGACCAAAAGAGAGATTATTGGGTTTAACCGAAAAGTATTGAGGTTTGGGCTATTTTTTACCTAAGTCCTGAATTTCTGGAAACTTGTAATAAATATTATTGATCTATATTTCCAGAAGCGATCGCATCTAATTTCTTCGGATCGAGTATGATAATCGTCCCACCACGACGATAGCCAATTACTGACTTGAGACTTTTAATTAACCGCACACATTCTTCGTAAGTAATCCCGCTACTGCGAGCCATGCGATAATAAGACAATTTGACTTTTAAACACTCGCCTTGTGGACTTAATTCAGTTCCTGATTCGGCAGCAAAATATTGAATTAATCTGGCAAGGCGAACAATAGCTCTTTCAGAAACTAATCCGTGGACTGTCTCATGCAATTGCTGAATCCGATTGTTAAACACCATCAGCATTCGTAATGCAATTTCAGGGTTTTGTCCAATAGCTTTTAATAAAGCATCTCTCTCTATAGTGAGAATTTCACAATCAGATTCAGCAGTTACGGTTGCTGGGGAAATTCCATTGCCTAATAAAGCAGGAGCCGCAAAAATTTCCCCAGCCGCTAAGATGCGGAGAATCGTTTCTTTCCCCGTCATTGCTATTTTGGTAACTTGAATTTCTCCACTGGCAACAGCATAGAGTTTTGTTGGTAAGACATCACCCTCATGGAGAATAATCTCTCCTTTGCGATGGCGTTGCACCTGAGTGTAAGGTTGCAAATTTACTTTGTCTGCTGTTTCTAAACCTGCAAACACAATAATTTGCGAAAATTGTTCCAGGGATGCCTGCATGATTAGCCTGATATTGCAAAGGCTGGACGATGATGAATCCAAGGGTTCGCCGCTTCTAATTGTGCTGCTAGGTTGATGAGGGTAGCTTCAGCCGCAGGTTTACCAATTAGTTGCACACTTATGGGTAAACCATTACTATCAAACCCGACAGGAATTGCGATCGCAGGTTGTCCAGTTGCATTCGCAGGTGGACAAGGGGCAATCCACTCAATAATATTTTGGAATGTCTCTTCTGGACTCAGCGAAGCCCATTCTCCAACGCGGATAGGTGAATGGAGATAAACTGGCAATACCAGCACATCCACGGTATCGAAAAAGGCTACAATCTGTCGTGCCACAATCTGCATTTGGGAAACTGCTTGGAGGTACTGGGCAACAGAACCTGTGCGTGCAAATAGCCAACGATTTAATGGTTGCAAGGCTTCAACAGGAAGTCCTGACGCAGCTACCCCAGCTTGCCAAACGATTTGAAATGGTTCAACTAAACCGCTAAAATCTGGGGATTTCTGTTCAACGTGGTGGCCGAGTTGTTCTAATAACTGGACTGTTTGACGGACACCTTGCTGACAGTTAGCATCAGCTTCTCCCAAAGGAGAAATATTAGTATCAAAGGCAATTCGCAAAGCACCCAATTTTGTCTGAGTAGCAGCGAGAAATGATGGTTCCGGATCTGGCAACCAGTAAGGATCGCCTGTGACATAGCCAGATATAGTATCTAAAAGGGCAGCAGCATCAGCAACAGTCCGGGCAATGGGGCCGTTGACGGCAATTCCAGCGAGGCGTTCGCCTACGGGTGCTTTACTCACTCTGCCCCTGGATGGTTTAAGTCCCACCAAACCACAACAAGCCGCAGGGCCACGAATTGAACCACCGCCATCAGAACCTTGAGCGATCGCACACAATCCTGCTGCTACCGCCGCCGCCGCGCCACCACTGGAACCGCCAGGGGTATATTCTAAATTCCACGGATTTCTCGCTGGAGGAAAACCCGTAGGCTCACTGTATGGTAATGAACCTAATTCAGAAGTGGCTGTTTTACCAAGAATAGTAAACCCGGCTTGCTTAATCCGCGTTACAACACCATCATCATAGTTAGGGATATTGTTCAGTAATACTGGATTTCCATAAGTACAGGTAATATCAGCTACAGCGTTGAGGTCTTTAATGGAAATTGGCACACCAAAAAATGGCGGTAGTTCTGAGGTAGTTGTCAATAATTCTGTTTTGGCTTTGGCATCTGTGATCGCTAATTCTGCCGTCACCGTAAAATAACTTCCTAATTGGGGATTTAATTGCTCAATCCGTTCTAAATATATTTCTACCAACTCTAGGGGGGATACTTCCCGGCGACGAATTAATTGCGCCAACTCTAGTGCTGGGGTAAATGCTAAATCAACTTCATTCATAGGTTAGTGAATGGGTAATTTTGTCTTTTTCTGGGATTTTTAAACTGAAATTGTTACTTTACCAGGATTTACGGGAATTATACATTTTATAGATCCTAAGATTTGTCACTCAACTAGGATGCTTAGATGTGTGGTTATGTTCTGACTCCAGCTATTTTAATTGTTTCGCATAAACTTTCGACAAATCCCTAAGAGGTATTTATGGCTAACCTAGAAATACTTGTTAGCGAATTGCCAACACTAATTCAGAATCTAAAACTGACTATTGGCGATTCTAATAAAATCATGGAACAAATTATTTCGATCAATAATGCTCAAGAACAACTACGAAATATTAAAAAATTAATTGCTCAGGAATTGAGATTGGAGAACGTCAAAAATTCTGCGATCGCTACACTTCCTCGAATAGATACTGTAGCTAGTTTGTCTCTACCTAGTGTTGGATTAGTAGATCCAGCGATCGCAGACAAATTTGGACATTCAAAAACTAAAATTTCATTAACTGATTTACAATCCAAAATCGATGACTGGATAGAATGGGGTTATTTTTTGCAAGCAATAGCTGCTGATATTCTCAGTGATGATAGTTTAGTCAATCAACTAAATTCTGATATTAATCATCTCAGTTTATTTGCACAATTTCAGATAACTTCTGAGAATTTAAAAATCAACTTAGTCTGTGAAAAATCTCATATTTTAGAGGATCAAATTCAAAAAATTAATAATTGCCAAAATGAATTATTACAATTAAGACAGAAGTTAAATTATGTTTTTGATACTATTAAAAATAGTCGTAGCTTATTAAATATTTTATTAGGAGTGTCTGCTTTTTGTGGGAAATCTGGCTTTGCCTTAGAGTGGTTAGATGATGACCACGAATTAATTATATCGAGTGGTAGTAAATTTCAAGAATTGACCGATATTCTTAATGATTGCGATCATCTCCAAGAACAAATAGCTGTTTTAATTATTCAGGGTGACACTTTAAGGGAACAGGCAGAACAAGCCCTAAAAAAGATAGAACAAGAAAATCATAATAAAGCAACTATTAGCCAGCATATACAAATATCACCGAAGTTTTCGACACCCAAGATAGTAGGTTCGGTTTTGATCGTAGTCTCAAGTTTATTAGTCTTGGGTTTTGGTAGCTGGAAAATGAAAGAACAAAGTCTCCAATGGCAGCAGATGAATCTAAGTTTAACTCAAGAAGAAAGTGCAAATGCTAAGTTTAAATCTGCTCAAAAATTCGGTATGGAGGCTGCTGCTCTAGTTCAAAAACCACCACATCCTCTAAAAGTCTGGCAACAAGCAGAAACTAAATGGCATCAGGCAATTATATTATTAGATAGTATTCCTCATCAAACATCAGTTTATGACAGGGCAAACAAGAAATTAGCTTACTATCAGATTAACTATAAATCTATCAGTCAAAGAATCTTAGTAGAAAAGCAAGCCTTAGCAAACTTAGAATCAGCCCAAAAGCTAGCAATAGAAGCTAATTTATTTGTAAATAGTTCACCTCATTCGCTACTAGTTCGGCAACAAGCACAATACAAATGGGTGCAAGCAATCAATTTATTACAAGCTATTCCAGAGAGTACATCTGTCTCTGTACAAGCTAAAGAAATTCTTACTGTTTATAAAAATAATTATGCCGCTATTAGTCAAATATAGTAGTCCTAACTAAATGATTCGTGAAAAACTAGATACCGTAAGTTTTCACATATAAGATTGACTCATCTTTGCATCAATCTTATATGTGAGAACGAACCTAGCGTAAAAAATAAAGAGGCAAATTGTCATCTGGTGACACTTTCCCTCTCTTAACAACAGATAATTAAAACTAACAATTACACCTTAGAACGGTCAGTCAAAATCTCATAACCCGTGTCTGTAACTAACACTGTATGCTCAAACTGAGCCGACAAAGAATTATCCACAGTGACTGCTGTCCAACGGTCAGATAATGTCCGGGTGTGTCTAGAACCCGCATTTAAAATTGGCTCAATTGCCAGCGTCATCCCCGCACGGAGTTTAACATTTGGCATCTCGCGGGTACGGTAGTTGAATACTGAAGGTTCTTCGTGCAAGTTACGACCAACGCCGTGTCCAGTGAATTCTTCGACTATACTAAAGCCGTTCGCTTTCACATGGTCTTCAATTGCTCCAGCTAAGTCAAGTAGGTATACACCAGCCTTTACTTGTTCAATGCCCTTAAATAAAGCTTCTTCTGCTACGCGAATTAATTTAGCAGCTTCTTCTGTCACTTCACCGACAGCAATTGAAATGCAAGAATCACCATGAAAGCCTTGGTAATAAGCGCCAGTATCTACTTTTAATACATCTCCCACACGAATCACTTTTTTGGGGCTAGGAATGCCATGCACTGCTTCATTATTAATGCTGGAGCAGATAGAACCAGGAAAACCGTGATATCCTTTAAAACTCGGTGTTGCCCCCATTTCGCGGATGCGCTTTTCTGCGTGAGCATCCAAATCAGCCGTTGTCATTCCTGGCTTTACTAGCTCGGAAATTTCTTTTAAGACAGTTGCCACAATTGCCGATGATTGCCGCATGATTTCAATTTCACGCGGCGATTTAATTTCAATTCCTCGGCGTTGTTTTTTCGCAGGTGCAGGCTGAGTTGCTTGAGAAAGTAAGTTACTGAAAATGTTCATGGGAAATTAATAATTACTGTTGGCTTTGTCGATGAAGTATGAATGCTTTCTCTAGATTACTTGAGAAATAATATCTATAATTTAAGTTATTTCAATCCCTGATAAGGATTATTGCAGTTTAGTCACTAATGTATACAGAATAACATATTCACTTACTCCTGATATTTTAGACTTCAGACAAAATCGCCCTAACTTATTTTTCGCTCCCAACTAAACCTCATTTATGTTGAAACCTAGAGTTTTTTAAAAGATATATTTATGTAGGTTGGGTGGAGTGAAACGCAACCCAACATTACCACCAAAGTTTATGTTGGGTTATGCTATTGTTGCACCCAACCTACAAAACTACGGTTCTCAAGGTAGACGAGGTTTATACGATTTAGCTTAATTATCTTTAATTGAAACACTAGACGGCTATTAAATACTGAGTCGAACAATTTTTAGTTGTTGATGGCAATTTCTCCAGTCATGCCTGCTTCCGTATGTCCTGGTATTGAACAACGTAAGCCATAAGTTCCAGATTTTAAGGGCACAAATACCCATTCCGCCTCAGCACCCGGCTTGAGTTCCAGTTCGTGAATAGCTCCTTTAATTTCTACTTTGCCTGCTTGGACTTTTTGTGTCCAGATGCCATCGGCAAAGTCTTTAGCAGTAAAATAGTGCTTCAGTTGGCTAGGATTGGTAAGCCGAAGTTGATAGCGTTTGCCAGCCTCAAATTCCAGATGATTTGGCTCAAATTTGAGTTCGTTAGCCGAATTACCCAAGCTAATTGTAATTTCTGTGGCTGGTTGCTTAAGCAAATCACCAGACAAATTTGCCGCCATTACTGGAGTCGTAGTGATGAAATTTAAGCTTATTAACAACGTTAATATTACGTAGCTATGACGTAATATTTGCAGCCAATCAGTATTTGGAAAAGTCAGAGATGCAATTAAAATTTGGTATAAATGGTTGTAAATTTTCATTGGTAGTTCTCAAAAGGCAATGCTGATGAGCAGGAACAATTCATAGGTAGCAGGAAAAACCGCTTTACCTATTCTTTATTATCCATGGCCAGCGCCCATCTCTACCTAATGCTTTTCTCTGCTAACACAGATGGCCCAGCAGTAACAACTACGATTTGATCTGGGTGGAGTAATTCACGAGCCGCTTGATTAACTTGCTCAAAGGTGACTTTCTGAAGTTTGTCAGTAAAGGTATGCAATTCTACTTTATCTAGTCCATACACCTCATTCATCAGAATTCTATCTGTTAATTCTTCTGGGTTTGCCAGGGAAACGTTGTAGTTGCTGATGAGCGTGCGTTTAGCTGTTTCTACTTCTAGCGCAGTCACACCTTGTTGATGGATTTGCTGTAGTATTTGGCGAGTACTAGCGATCGCTTGACTAGTATCAGCTGGACTAGTTTGCATTTCTATCAAAAATGTGCCTGCATTCTTCCCGGCTTGGAAGTAGCTATAAATTCCATAGCTCAAACCTTGGCGATCGCGTACTTCTGCACCAAGTCTACTAGATAAAGTATCGCCTCCCAAAATCTGGTTCAATACTAAGGCTGCGTGAAACCGAGGATCGTAACGCTTAATACCTGTGTAACCCATATATGTCACTGCTTGGGCTTTGCCTGGTAAAACTGGGTTGACACTCACTATTTTCTCCGGCATTGATACCGGAGGATATTTTAATGTGGGTGCTTGGCCGCTAGCTTCCCAGTTACCAAACTCATTTTTAATGAGCGATCGCATTTTGTCTATATCAAAATCTCCCACCAGCGCTAACACTGTCGTATCTGGACGATAATGTTTAGCTTTGAAATCGATCACATCCTGGCGTTGAATCTGCTGTAAACTCTCCTCTGTGGGAAAAGTGTGTAAAGGATGTTTTTTCGGATAAATTGACTGCACAAATATTCTTCTGGCTACTTCTGCTGGCTCATCTAATTCCAGTTGCAGATCGGTTAAAGTTTGTTGGCGATGTAATTCCAATTCTTGTGCGGGAAAGGTACTATTTTTAACAACATCTGCCAATATTTCTAGAATTACTGGCAAATCCCCTGCTAAACTATCACCCTCGATATGTACACCTTCACGATGTACTTCAAAGTTGAGACTCGCCCCTCGTTCTGCCAATATTTTGGCAATAGTTAAGACATCTTTGCTCTTAGTACCATTTAGCAAATTATCTGCCACAAAAGCAGCTAATCCTGCTCGATCGTCTGGATCAAATTCTGTACCGGCTTGAATATAGCCGCTTAGAGTAACGGTGGGAGTACTATGATCGGGTAACAGTAATATCCGCAGCCCGTTAGTAAGTTTAAATTCCTGTGGTAGAACTTGGGCAATCGTATCTGTAGCTAAATCCACAGGCGGTAAGTATTTCACCACCTCAGAAGGAAGCACAGGCACGCCAGGAGAGAAATTTTCTGTCGTTTGGGCTGAGTCTGGTTTGTCGCCAACCCCTGTTATCTGCTTTTGAGTTGGTTCAAAAAAGCCTACTGTCCTGGCTTCTTTAGTAAGGTATTTGTTAATAACAGCGACAACATCCGTCGGCTTCACCAGACGAACGGCAGCCAAATAGCGGTCAGTGTAGCGATAATCACCACCAGTCGTCTCATCATTGCCCAATCGCATTGCTTGAGAGGTGATATCACGGTTACTCAAAATCACATCTGCTGTTAATTGGGTTTTGGCTCGTTCTACTTCCTCAGTTGTCACGCCTTTTTCTGCTACATTTGCGATCGCGCGACTCAACACTGAGTCAATTTTTTTCAAATCTTTTTTAGATCCAGCAGTCACCAAAATCTCATACCAGCCAGATTCTCGCAAACTGGTAACGGATGCTGTAACTTCACTAGCTAAACCTGATTCCACCAATGCCTGATAAAGTCTAGAATTCCGTCCTTCTGTAAAGATGTAATCCATCACATCCAACGCCGGCACATCTGGTTGATTTGCATCCGGTAGCGGATACACAACTTGTAACAGTCGCCCTGCTCCCGGTTCTCGCAACACTATAGGAGATGAGGAGAATGAAGAAGAAATAACTCCTGCCCCCTGGCCTCTGCCCCCTGCCC